>JABUUR010000275.1 GCA_021443065.1 Fibrobacter sp. | reverse complement strand
ATTTTAGCCATCACAGACTAGAATGGAGCCTGAACAAATGTCTCTTTTGAAAAATTGGAAATTGATTGTCGCAACCTTGACTGTTGCTATGTTTACTGCTTGCGCCGGTGGTTCTAACGGTGATTCCGACGATGCCAGCTACGATGAAGGCGATTCTCCCGCAGCAGTGAGCGGCACCAAAAAGAAAAAGGAAGCTCCCAAGGAAGTTATCGACGAAAATAAGCTGAAGAAGGCCGAAGAGGAAGCTACAGCCATTAACGAAGAAAACCACAAGATCCGTAAGGAAATCTTCGACGCAAAGAACAAGTTGGGTATTTCTACCGCAGCGCCTGCAGAAGATACCCCTGCCGAATAGTATCGAACTGAATGAGCGAGATACAGCGCTATTCTTTATCAGATGACCTGAAACGAACAATTTCAGGCGACAACGAAACGGTTTTCCGCTTGCTGGAGAGCCGTTTTTGTGTTCAGATACAAACCCGACTGCCTGGCCTTACCGTTGTGGCAAGGGAGAACGGCGACATTTCGGGTGTCTTTGCCGTACTGGACCAACTGAAGCTGGCCGCAACCCATGGAGAGGTTCTCTCGTCCAGGCAGGTGGAACGACTGCTGGGTCCGGTGGAGATAGACGAGTCGCCGGACGGAGCCATTCCGGGCACGGCAGTTTTCCGTAATCGCTTCGGGGTTTCCGTATTTGCAAAGACAAAGGCGCAAGCCCAACTGGTAAAGGCCGTCGAAAAAAACGATGTCATATTCGCCAAGGGGCCCGCAGGTACCGGAAAGACATTTCTTGCGGTAACGCTCGCTGTGGCTAGCCTCGAACGTCACGAGGCCGAGCGGATTTGCCTGGTCCGTCCGGCAGTGGAAGCCGGGGAATCCCTGGGGTACCTTCCCGGCGACCTCAAGGAGAAAATCGCCCCCTACCTTCGCCCCATCCACGACAGCCTTGCGGAACTTTTACCCGCCGAAAAACTTCGCCGTTACGAAGAGGCGGGAGCCATTGAAGTTGCGCCCCTGGCCTACATGCGCGGTCGGACCCTCAAAAGGGCGTTCATCATTCTGGACGAAGCTCAAAATACCACTCCAGAACAGATGAAAATGTTCCTCACCCGCCTCGGCCCCCACAGCAAAGCTATTATTACAGGCGACGCTACGCAGGTGGATTTAGCCAAGGGACAAAAGTCCGGCCTGGTCCATGCCATGAAAATCTTGAAGGGTATTCCTGGCATAGCCCAAGTGGACTTTGCGGCAACCGACGTCCTTCGACACCATCTGGTAAAAGACATATTGCAAGCATACGAACAAAAGGACAAATAGCATGAAGAAGAAGCAAGTCAAACTTCATCTCATCATAGGCTGGGCCATCACCGTCATAGTCGCCTTGCTCCTTTTCCCGGACAGAAACATCGCCCTCCAGGCAGAACGTCCCCACTTGGGCGAGACAAGCAAACGAACCGTCGTCGCAAACATCAATTTCGAACTTCCAAAGACCGAACAGGAAATCGAAAAGGAACAGGACCGTGCAGCCGACAAGGTCTATGCAATTTTCGAATTCAACAACGAAGTCACAGAACATGTTTACAGCGAGCTGAAGAGTTATTTACATAAGGTCGGCCAGTACGGTTCCTTGCAAAACCAGATCAGCCACTTCGGCGAAGGAGGAGATTCCTCCGTCCATGCCAACAAGGTTAACCAGGCGTCCCAAATTTTCGATCAGCTGAAACAACGTGTTTCCACTCCGGCAATCAAGTCCTTGAGCCAGAATTCCAAGGCCCGCGATTCTTTGCTTTCGGTGTTCAACCAAGCATTGCAGAGGGGCGTATCCAACACTCTCATAGCCAGTTCCGAAACTGCGGCCCAACTTTTTCGCGACAACTACAAGCCCGAGGACGGTTTTAAGCACATCGTCTATAATAAGCAGAACATAACCCTGGTAAAAGACACCTTGAAGTTCAATCAGGAATCTGGCAGCATCCAGCCCAGCCAGCACCGTGTAGACGAAGCCTACAACCAACTGAAAAAGAGTTTTCCAAACGACCCGGCCCTGCTGAGCGCCTTTTACGAAACATTGTACATGTTCATGTTGCCCAATGTTTTCTACATGGAGAAAGCCACAGAAGAGGCTCGTGCCAAAGCCCGTCAAAACGTCACCAAAATCAAGGGCATGGTGCCCCGCGGTATGGAAATCGTAGCCCAGGGCGCCCCCGTAACAAAAGAAGTTCTTGAAAAAATCGACGCCCTGCAAAAGGCACAGGAAAAGGAAGAAAACAAAAGGACCTTTACGGCGATTTACGGCAACGCCCTGATTTTCGTCATCATCATCACGTTCTTCTTCCTGTTTATTTTCGTAATCCCCACTCACGGCATGTTCAAGACTCCCCGCCAGCTTTGGAGCGTCATGGCGCTTGTACTGCTCCAACTCGTGGCGTTTTGGGTCATGCACACCTTCTCCGGGAACTTGAGTTCTGCAAACCTGCCCATCCTTCCCGAGAACTTCGAATTCATGTGGCTGTACCCCTTTGCCTTGGCTCCTGTAACCGCCATGGTCCTTTACGACCAGCGGATTGGCCTTGCCTTCAACATGTTCTCCGCCTTGATTTTCGGCATTCTCAACGGCTACGACCTGGCCGCCACCACGGTCGCATTCACCGTAACATTTGTGGCCTCCATGCCGCTTGTCAGAATGCGTTACAGGGTGCAGTTTGTCTGGGGGATTGTTGCAGGCGTTGTAGCCATGGCCGCGGCCATTACAGTCTTGTTCCTGCTCCGCAACCGGCTTTCCTTTACCGCATTCTACCAGAACTTGCTGGTAGCAAGCGCAAACATCATGGTATGCTCCGCTCTCGCCTCGGTGCTGCTGGTCCACCTGGCAGAACGTCTGTTCCGACTCACCACGGTGCTTACCCTTATGGAAATGTCCGACTTCAACAGGCCGGCCCTCAAGCGTATTTCTGAATACGCCCCCGGAACTTTCCACCACAGCATCCAGGTTTCAAACCTGGCAGAAAAAGTCGCAGACAGCATCGGGGCAAATTCCCTTCTGGTTCGCGTCATGGCATTGTACCACGACCTGGGAAAGACCATGCGTCCAGAATACTTTACCGAAAACCAAAAGCAGGGATTCAACCCACACGATTCCCTGGACCCCGCCCAGTCCGTAAAGATTATCGTAGGCCATGTGGAACAAGGGGCGCTCCTGGCTCAGGAATACAACATTCCCGATATTGTCGCCGCAGGCATTCGCGAACATCATGGTTCCTCCGAAATCAAGTTCTTCTACCACAGGGCAAAGGAACTTGCAGCCGAAAAGGGCTGCGAAGTAAAGATCGAGGACTACAGTTACAAGGGGCCAAAGCCCCAAAGCAAGGAAACCGCAATCCTCATGCTTGCAGACATTATCGAGGCCACAAGCCGTTCCATGTCGGATACCACACCCGAGACCCTTGCCGCCATGATCCACAAGACCATCGAAGGACGGTTCATGGAAGGCCAGTTCAACGAAAGCAACCTGTCCGTCAAGGAGCTTTTCAAACTGGAAAAGGCTTTCCTGGACAGCCTGGACGGCACTTACCACACTCGTGTCAAGTACCCCGGCCAAAAGTAAGGGATTTAAGGGGATGGGACAAAGCGTGCAGGCTCGTTTTTTTTGAATTTTTTATAAAAAATAAGGATTTGGGCTTGACAACGACGTATATGTTTGTATATTTGGCTTCGTAATCGTGAAAACGGTAAAGGAACAAAGATGAATCGAATGAATCTCATTCTTATTGCAGTCGGAGTGCTTTTGCTTGCGATTGGATTCCTGTGCCTGGCTACTGGCCCCGCCGAAAATCCAATTTCACTTACGGTTGCACCCGTTGTTCTCTGTTTTGCCTACCTGGTGGTCATTCCCCTCGGAATCCTCTGGAAGGGTAAAAAAGACAACAAGAAAGACGTTCAGTAATAACTGAAGTCCAATCGGGCGATTAGCTCAGCTGGTTCAGAGCGTCTGCCTTACAAGCAGAATGTCAGCGGTT
>JABUUR010000504.1 GCA_021443065.1 Fibrobacter sp. | reverse complement strand
CTTTGTTGCCTTACAATTCTTAGGTTCGAAGGAGCAGTCGCGACCTCACCGCTGATAACCGACAACTGATAACCAAGTATTACCTAACGCAAGATTTTGAAGGTGGTCCTAAAAAAGATGAAAGAACGGGACCTTCGGTCCTATGGACGAAAGACGAAAGACGAACGATTGTAGAGGGCGGTTGCGTAAGGCGAACTTTAGGCGAACTTTGTTAAACGCTGCGGAGGATGACTGCTTCCAGAGGGCGTAAAATCCCCTGCAGAACCTGGGTTTCCTGGGAACTGTCATTCCTGTAGTTGCATAGATGGACCGCAAACCCCCGAAGGATTTTTTCGTCAAAGAAAGCGTCTGTTTCGGACAAATTAACTACGACGCTCCAAGCCTTCGGTGTTTCTGATGCCGGAGATTTTTCAAGGAATCTCCTGTAGGCGAACACCTGAGGGTGGTCGGACAGCAAAGGTTCGAAGGAGCCTTCCCGCAGGGCTCTCTCCTGTTGGCGTAGTGCAATCAGGCACTTGTACCAGCGAAGAACGGAACTGGAGCATTGAGCCTCCGACTCCGCGTTGACGCGGGTGAAGTTCTCGTTTACGGGGAGCCATGGCAAGCCTCGGGTGAATCCCGCGTTTACGCCGGTGGTCCACTGCATGGGGGTGCGGGCGTTGTCCCTGCTAAAACGGTGGACGAATCCCAGCGCCTCTTTCGGGCTGAAACCTTCTTGCAGGGCGAACCTGTACTGCGCCTTGGAATTTACCTCGTTGTAGGCATCGATGGAATCCCATTTTACGTTGGTCATGCCCAGTTCCTGCCCCTGGTAAATAAAAGGCGTTCCCCGAAGGGTGAGTGTCAGTGTGGCCATGGCCTTTGCCGCAAGGTTCGGGTCTGCCGTGGGGCTAAAGAAATTGTTGATGCAGCGGGGCTTGTCGTGGTTTTCAAAAAAGATGGGGTACCAACCGTTTCTTGCGGTGGCCTTCTGACTTTCGATCAAGGCGTTCTTTAAATCCTTTATGCCGAAGGGTCCGGGCTTGCACCAAAGTTCCACGTCGTGGATATGGCTGAATTCGAACAACATGTCAAAGGCTCCGTTTTCTCCGACCCAATGCTTGAGTTCCTGGGGGCCCACCCCGTTTGCCTCCGCCACCGTAAATATGTCTCGACCTTCCGTTACGTTTGCCTTGAATTCCTGCAGCAAGTCCAAAATGCCTTCTGTGTTTACCGTCATGGTGTGAACGCTGGCCATGCCGTCGCTTGCGTCGGGCGTACCGTCCCCGAAGTTCGTAGGTTTCTTGATGTAGGGGATGGCGTCGATCCTGAAACCGCCTACGCCCTTTTCAATCCAGAAGTTGGCAATGCGGTAAAGTGCCTGCCGTACTTCTTCGCATTCCCAGTTCAGGTCCGGCTGGGCGGTGGCGAATGTGTGCATGTAGTACTGGTCCCGTTCCTCGCACCACTGCCATACCGAACCGCCGAAAATACCACGCCAGTTGTTGGGCGGCACCCTGCGGATTTTTCCGGTGGTTTCGTCCTGGATGGTTTTCCCGTCTCTCCAAATGTACCAGTCGCTCCTGGGGTTGTTGCGGCTTGTCCTGGATTCCAGAAACCAGGGGCATTGGTCCGAAGTATGGTTCATCACCAGGTCCATCACGATCCGTATGCCATGTTCTTTTGCCTCTGCAATCAACCGCTCCATGTCCTCCATGGTCCCGAACATGGGGTTTATGCTGCAAAAGTCGGAAACGTCGTAGCCGTTGTCCACCATGGGGGAGGCGTACACCGGGGTGAGCCAGATGGCCCCCACGCCCAGGGATTCCAGGTAGTCCAGCCGCTGCCGTATGCCCGTCAGGTCTCCGATGCCGTCGCCGTCGGAATCCTGGAAACTGCTGGGGTAGATTTCGTAAACGACGGTTTTCTTCCACCAGTCGCCCACGTTTTGGCCTGAAACTTTTGAAATTTCGTTTTTTTCGCTCATGACGGACTAAATCTATGAACATTATTGGTTTATATTGATTCCATATTGACTCTAAAACGGGTTTTTACTAAATTTGTGCCACTTTGAGAATCGATATTGCACAAACACTGACTGAACCCGAAGACCGCCAGGTGGTCTGGTCCCGCACCGATGCCCCTGAAATCTTCGACGAACTGCACCTAAAGGGCGATCTGGTAGCCCAGGTGCTGGTTAGCCCCGAAGGCGACAACAAGTGGCTTGTGACTGGTTCGATCTCCGGCGTGCAAACGCTGACCTGCTCCCGCACCTTGGAGCCGTTCGACAGGCCCTTCTCCACCGAAATCGTGGTCGAGGTCGAGCGAATTCAAGTGGCAAAACAGGAACTGGACGACGAAGACGTGGATGTCTACGCGTACAAAATTCCCCAGGGGCAGTACTTCGTCGATGTTTCCGAGTGCATTCGTGAGCTAATTATACTGCAAGAACCGCAAGCGCCCGTGAAAAATCCCGACGAAGATTTTATCTTTGTAACAAACAACAATCCCCAGGAGGATTCCGATGGCGAAAAGCCCCTGGACCCCCGCTGGGAAAAACTTAAAGCCCTCAAGGACAAAATGTCCAAGGGCAATTAACAAACTAGGAGTTAAAAATGGCAGTACCTAAAAGAAAAACTTCCACCGCTCGTCGTGACAAGCGTCGTACCCACTGGAAGATGGAAGTTCCCGCTATGGCTACCTGCGATCATTGCGGTTCTGTGAAGCGCCCCCATCGCGTATGCCCCGTTTGCGGTTTCTACAACGGTGTCGAAGTTGTCGACATGAAGGCCGAAGCCTAATTTTAAGACTATATTAAGGTAGGCTCTGGCGCGCCCGGAGCTTGCCTTTTTTGGTTTTTGGACCTTAAGGTCAAAAAATTTTTAGTGTATAAGGAAGTCTATCATGGTTAAAGTAGCTCTGGATGCTTTGGGCGGTGACTTCGCCCCCGACGTTGTGATTGACGGTGCCATCAACGCCGCCAATAAGGATGCCGATCTGCATATCGTTTTGTGCGGACCTGAGGCCGAGGTCAAGGCTGGTCTTGCCAAGCGCGGCTATACCGGTAACGGTATTTCCGTTGTGGATGCGCCGGAGCCGGTGGCCATGGATGAACATCCTGTAATGGTACTCAAGAAAAAGCCCAATTCCGGCTTGGTCACCTGCGTCGCCCTCCAAAAGAAAGGCATGGTCGATGCCTCCGTCAGTGCCGGCAACTCCGGTGCCATGATGGCCAGCTGCCTCATGCTTTTGGGCAAGACTACAGACAAGTTCGGCCGCCCGCCCATCGGTTGCGTCATCCCTACCGCAGAAAAACCCATCGTCCTCGTGGATGCCGGTGCAAACGTCGATGAACGCGCTTCCGTGCTGGTGGACTTCGCCATCGCCGGCTCCGCCTTTGCCGAAACCTACTTCGGCCGCGAAAAGCCCAAGGTGGGCCTTGTGAACATGGGCGAAGAAGAACACAAGGGCCCCGCCGTCTGCCAGGAGGCGTACCAACTCCTCAAGAACGCTCCCGTTAACTTCATCGGCAACATCGAAGGCGAAGACCTCATCATGGGCAAGGCCGACGTGGCCGTAACCTCCGGCTTTACCGGTAACGTCATTCTCAAGATGATCGAAGGCTTCTACGAAATGCACCACAAGATGTTCGGAAACATTGATTCCGAAGCCGGCCGCAAGTTCGACGAAATGTGGGACTACCGCATGACCGGTGGCGCCTTGCTCCTGGGTCTTAACGGTACCGGCATCATTGCCCACGGCCGTTCCGACGCCCTCGCCATCGAAAAGGCTGTGGAAGTGGCCGCCAAGTACGCGCGTCTCGGTGTGGCCAAGAGCGTGAACGCCCGCCTCGCCGAAATCAAGGACGAAGCCGACTCCGCCCCCCAGGCATAATCTCAATTGTCATCCCGGCCTTGACATTCGCAGTCATCCCGGCCTTGACCCGGGACCTCCCCTCGCATTGTCATCCCGGCCTTGACATTCGCAGTCATCCCGGCCTTGACCCGGGATCTCCCCTCGCATTGTCATCCCGGGCTTGACATTCGCTGTCATCCCGGGCTTGACATTCG
>JABUUR010000127.1 GCA_021443065.1 Fibrobacter sp. | reverse complement strand
TTGAGAACATTTAAAACATACTCCCGATTGAGCCAGTAGCACATCTTTTTAACAGGTCTACCTTGCGGGCTTATGATTGTGTCCGCCGCATTTTGAGCCTTGGAACGAATATGGCAAACCGGATTTTCCGACGATTTTATAAAATGTTCGTAATCATCGGCTTCAACTTTGTTTCTGGTATCGAGCCAAAGGGACTTGGCCTGTTTTGTGTCATTTTTTCACACTAGATTATTTCTATATTGCCCCCAACAATGGATTTTGGATATTCCGGAAATACCTGGTGGAGCAAAAAGTGGTTGGAAACGCTTACGCAAGACGTGCCGAGCGGTACCATATCTCTTGCCCTGCGATACCAGAGCCGAGGGCAAATCGCCTCCCTGGAAATTTCCGACAACCGCATTGTCTCCCATGTCAACGGGCCCAGCGGAGGCACCCACACCAACTACATCGTTTTCCCGAAGGTGCCGCAAGAAAAAACCGATGTATTGATCGGGCTTCTTAAGCAACAGCCCATGGAACTGCGGGCCCTGGCCAACAACAACCTGAATCCATCGCTGACGATCTTGCTAGCCAAGTGCGGTATAACGCTCTTTGACCCCATCGAAAACGTAAAGATGGGCTGCGATTGCAAGAACCCCACCCCATGCAAGTACATTGTCACCACATTCCTGGGCATCGCCAAGGAAATGGTAGACAACCCCCTTGTGCTGTTCAAGATTCACGGGATGAACCTGGAGTCCCTGAAAGATTATAAATTGGAGCAGACCGAGGCCGTGGACGCCCCTTACGAAAAAAACTTGATTCATGGGCTTTTCGCACCTAAGGACAAATTGCTCGTCGACGAGGCATGGGGACGGGTTCCCGATATAAATTTTGAGGAATGGCATGACTACTCCAGGATTCTGCCATCCATGTTGCCCAAAAGCCCTTCTTTCAGTCCCGCCCCCAATTTTCACAAGAGCTTTGCCGACGAAATGGAGCTATGCCGCAAGTTTTACGCAGACTTCGAAGACTTTTACGCTTTTGCGGATCAGTTCAGACGGCACAACAAAAAGACCTTCCTGATGGAAGGGGAATCCCTCCAGTTGATCCATTCCAGCGGATGGAAATGGCATTTCATCCAGTCAAAGAATGGTCAGGTCATCAGTTCCGACCTTTCTGTAGAAACCGCCATGGGAGCCCTTTGCGCCTTGAGCCAGGGCAACTTCTTTATGCACCATGTAACGGTCCGTTTTTTGCAACGGGCCCTGATGGCGTCGTTCTACCTTATTCGAACGGGGGCCATCTACCCCCAGGTTTTCTGGATCGGCAAAGGCGTGGCACAAATACGGTGGCTGCCTGCCGAAATGCTTCCCGAGGTTCTATCCTTTGTGGCGGAATTTGAAAAGTTCGCACCGGTAAGCATCGCCCTCACGGACAATGACGACGACCAGATGCTTCTGGACTCCCCCGCCGAGCACATTCTTTCGCTGTTTATCAGCCAACTGTTGCGCTTTTCAAGAAAATTCAGGAACGAACGGCAAATAAGCAGGCACGAAAACCTGTTGGCCTTTTTCTTCAACTGCATATCCGGCAGGCTCGCAAACAACGGCTACGCCATTCCGGGAAAAATCCAGCAGTGGTTTTCCGTATACAGTTCCCTGGATTTTCGCGCCCAGATTCTTTTTGTATGCATGGAACAGGACGAGGACATAACCCTCGATGTCTTTATTTTGGATGGAAAAGGAGCCGATGCACAGCGTACCCCGCTGGCACAACTTTACGAGAGCAACGATTCCCGACTCCTTTCCATTATCAACGTATTGAAGGGCATAGCCGAGATATTCAAGCCCATGGACCAATACCTGGAAAAAAACGCCACCTGTTCCATCGTAATGCACGGAGCCTCGCTTTTGGACTTTTTACAGAACTGCCTGAAAAAGCTGGAAGTCCTGGACATCAAGGTGGAAATGCCCAAGTCACTTTTGAAAATCGCCCGGCCCAAGACCAAGATGCGAGTGCGTGGCATCATGAATTTTAGGGCTTTCGAGAAAGAGGACCTTCTGGATTTCGACTGGGAAGTGGCCGTTGGCGACGAAGAAATTTCCGCCGAAGAGTTCTTGAAGTTGGCCATGGATGCCGAAGGGCTTTTGAAATACAAGTCCCAGTACATCCAGGTTACAGACGAAGAAATCAAGGCCCTGCAGGAACGGGTAGAAAAAAAACAGTCCGGCGAGCCTGACCCGGAAATCACACAGATGAAGTTGGTGCAGGCGTGCCTAACAGGCCAATGCGACAACATGGGTGTTACGCTTACCAGCCAGATGAAAAATCAGATGGAAGCCTGGCGAGGCGAGACGGAAGTGGAATTGCCCACAGGCCTCAATGCAACGTTACGACCTTACCAGTTGCGTGGTTATTCCTGGATGTACAAGAATCTGGACATGGGATTCGGCTGCATTTTGGCCGACGACATGGGACTGGGCAAGACATTGCAGGTCATTACCTTTTTGCTGAAAATTAAACAGGAAGGCAAACTTGACGAGTGCAAGGCCCTGGTGGTTTTGCCCGCCGGCCTCCTTTGCAACTGGCAAAAGGAAATCCAGAAATTCGCCCCGGAACTTTCATTTGTCGCCTACCACGGCGGATCGCGGGATTTGCAGAAATTCGACAGCGACATTCTGCTTACCACCTACGCCACCTTCAGGAAAGATGCAGAAAAACTAAAGGAAAGGCAATGGCAGGCAATAGTCATTGACGAAGCCCAGAACATCAAGAATTTTGATAGCGAGCAGAGCCGTCTGCTGCGTACCATGCAGGCCCCCATGAAAATCGCCATGAGCGGAACCCCTGTGGAAAATCGTCTGATGGAATTCTGGACCATCATGGATTTTTGCAACCGTGGCATTTTGGCTAGCGCAGCGGATTTCCACGAGCGTTTTGAAGTACCCATCCAAAAGTTCAGCAACCAGTCTGTCGCAGAGCAGTTCCGCAAGATTACCGCGCCATTTATGTTACGCAGGCTAAAGACCGATAAAACCATCATCAGCGACCTGCCCGACAAGATCGTTCAAGACGAATACGCAGAACTCACCAAACGGCAGGCTGTTCTCTACAAGACGGCTCTTGACAAGTTCATGGAGGAGTTGGAACATGAAGAAATGATGAGTGCATTGAACGACGGTAAAACGAAGTTCAAGCGCATGGCCATCGTCTTGCGAATGATCCTTGCCCTCAAGCAGATTTGCAACCACCCTGCCACATATCTCAAGTCGGATCCCCAAGCCCCCATGCAGGAATCCGGCAAGTTGCAAATGCTCATGGACACGTTGATGAGCATCCGAGAACTGGACGAAAAGACAATCATCTTTACCCAGTTTACCGAGATGGGAAAACTGCTTCAAGGTTCCATAGAAAAGGAACTGGGAATACGCCCCAATTTCTACCACGGCGGATGCTCCCAGACCCAGCGCAACTTCATGGTGAAGGACTTCCAGGAAAATCCGGAATCCAAGATTCTCATTCTATCGCTGAAGGCTGCCGGCACGGGCCTCAACCTTACGGCGGCAAGCCAGGTCATCCATTACGACCTGTGGTGGAACCCCGCAGTCGAAGCCCAGGCCTCGGACCGTGCGTTCCGTATCGGCCAGACAAGGAACGTGCAAGTCCACCGCTTTATTACCAGGGGTACCTTCGAGGAAAAAATCAACAATCTGCTGATTTCCAAGAAAGCAATTGCAGATCTTACCGTAAATGCCGGCGAAACATGGATTGCCGACTTAAGCGACAAGGATTTAAGCGAAATTTTCAGCCTGGACAACAAAATCGTCTAAACAGCGCATCAGGTCGTCGACAACGTCATTCCCCGCATAAAAAGCGGGCATTATTCCGGCTCAAATGCAAAATCATGTGTCAGGTAATACTTGGTTTTCAGCAGTCGGTGATAAGTTCGCTTCGCTTTGTGCTTCGCAGTATTCAGTAGGTAGTTATTAGTTGTCAGTGGCCAGTTTTCAGTTATCGGTTTAATGAATCACGAGTCGGTAGAATCGCCAAACTATTTACCACAACTTGCC
>JABUUR010000035.1 GCA_021443065.1 Fibrobacter sp. | reverse complement strand
TGCGGGATTCCGTGTGCTTCCACATCAAGAAGGCTTACCCCGCCTACTTCGGCACCTACGGCGAGTTTGCAAAAATCCGTGATTTCCTGGACCCTGTGGAGAACATGTTCCTCATGGGTCGTAACGGCATGCACAAGTACAACAACATGGATCACTCCATGCTCACCGCCATGGAAACTGTCAAGTGCATCGCCGCCGCCGAAGCGGGCCGCCCCTTCAATAAGAAAGACTTGTGGAACGTGAACACCGAAGAAGACTACCACGAAGGAAAGAAGTAGGCGAATAGGTAAGGATCATGTCTGCAAAAATCAAGACCGTTTTTAAAGCAGTCATCAAGGCACCCGAATTTTACATCGCAATTGTGATGGCTGTATGCCTTTCGCTTTTTTGGTCGGGATACATTGCCATCAAGGATGTAAGTCTCAATTCCGAAGGCACTACCCTGCCTATCATCAAGAAGTTCGGCCAGGGGGAAGTCTTCAACGTGAAGTTTTCCCTGGTGGGTGACCTGGACCAGAACTACATGTTGCGGATTATTCCCGATGATTGTGTCCAAAAGATCAACGTCAACGGCAATGAACTGAATTTACAGGGAAGGTCCGGCCTTTGCGACTATGGCCGCGGTTTTGCGCTGTGGGGTTCAGAAGTCAGGAACCTGGGGGTGACCCGCCGTGCCGATTTTGAAATTGAGATCGTGAACCGCGGTGGCGATGGCGGCATCAAGGTGAGTACGGAGGTGCCCGAGCACAGCATGAGGCGTGTGCTGGTCATACTGCTGGCAGTTCTTTCGGCGCTGCTTACTTTCTTTGCATGTAAAAGGGCCCGTGTAAATATGGGTATCGCAGTCGTCCTTGCGCTGGGCGTTGCGTTGAGAATGGGATTCTCCCTGGATTTGCCGCGTTACGACAAGTTCGGTTACGACGTGGACGGCCATGTGGCATACGTGAACTACATCGCGGAGCATTGGAAGGTGCCGACAGTTGACGACTGCTGGACATGCTACCATCCGCCGGTATATTACGCCTTGTCCGTGCCGGCATGGAAAGCAGGCGAAGTCATGGGGATTTCTGGTGCAAGCGCCCTGAATGCTGAAAGTTTCTTGCTTTCGGTGGCTTTGCTGATAATTGGTTTTGCTTTCTTTAGCAACATCATGAAAGGCCCCCCGCTGGTCTGTGCCACGGTGCTTTTGGCCTTTTGGCCCATGCTGGTTCTTGCCGCCCCCCGCATTGGCAACGACCAGATGTTCTATTTGCTCCACGGGCTGTGTCTGTGGCTGGGTGTCAAGTACTTGAACGGCGGCCGGGGCAAGTATATTCTTGCGGCGGCCGTGGTCACGGCCCTTGCCTTCTGGACAAAGTCTTCGGGCGTGGTGACCCTCGGTACATGGCTGTTTTTCGCCCTCTTTGGCTACGTGAACAACGCACGCTCCCTGAAACCGCAAAAGACAGAAATCGCCGGGTGGTTGTTCTTCGGGGCCACGGTCATTGCCATCGTCATTATGAAACTTGTGGGCGACTCCGCCCTCGTCGGAAACGCCAGCGGGCTGAATTCAGCCTTGAGGGTCGGGAACGAGCCCGGCAACTATCTATTCTTTGACCTGAAGACTTTCATTACCGAGCCCTACACCAGCGCCTGGCAAGACGAACTTGGCCGCCAGTATTTCTGGAATTACGCCATGAAGAGTTCGCTGTTCGGAGAATTCAAGCTTTTGCAGCAGGGTGCGGGCCCCTTGCTTGCCACTTTGATCAGCATTTCTTTCTTGTGGCTTGTAGTTTGCGGCATCCGCGGTTTCTGGCGTCAAAAATTGGGCATCGTAACTGTTGCATTGGCAGTGCAGATTGTAGCCTTCTTTGCGGCCCTAATGTACCTGAGGATAAGTTTCCCCTATTCCTGCAGCAACGATTTCCGCTACATCGCCCCAGTGCTGCTCAGCTTTATACCGTTTGCCGCCATGGGCATCCATGCACAAAAGGCGAGCCCCAAGTGGGTTGTCATGGGCTGGCTCGCCGTAATTTGCTTTGCGGTCTGTTCTGCGGCGTTGATGTTGATCTGAGATAAGTTTTGACTTATCCGTCAAGTTCTTCCATGATGTCGTAAAAGCGTTGCTTCTGCTGGTCGTCCAGGTGCACCATGCACCTGCTTGCCCAGTAGTAGGCGATGGTGCGAGGGTCCCTTTGGGTTTTCGGTTCGCTGTACCTCCCGGATCTGTGCCGCTTTTCCGATACGATTCGTTGGCCGGTCTTTCGCATGGTGTTGTTGTAACCGTCGGGCTCGTCGCACACCTCGAGAAATCCCTTTATGAATGCGATGGCTTTCTTGTCCAGGTCGGCTTTTCTCAAAAGTTTTTCCACCATTTTCCTTAGTTCCCGCTGCTTGCGGTCGTCCTTTTCGGAATCGTACATCATTTTCCGGCGGGCGCTGATTTCCATAATTTCTTCGCCCTCCTGGTTCTGCCCCTTTTGGGCGGCCTGCAGTTTCAAATCGCTAAAGGTGGATGTGGTTTTTGCGAAGGAGGCTTCTTTATTCAGGATGTCCTGGGCGCGAAAATCCATGATGGGGCGGAAATAGGCGAGAAACGGATGCCTTGCGGTTTTGGACGACGCCCTGAAATCGTAATTCATGATTGCCTTGTAGAAATTGAGGAAAATTTCCCCTGAAAGTCTATCGAATTTGAGACTTTTGGGATTCCAGTTGTAGCCCAATTTTTTCGGGGTGCAACCGACGGGGCCGAACTTGTGCTGGGCCATGATCTGTTCCAAGTAAATCATAAACAAGGCGTTGGCGGCACCCCGCACCCCACTTTGTGCGAGTTGGATGTAGGCGGCTTCGTGGGCGGCTGTGAAATCTTCGAACTGCATATAGACGTTTTTCTCTCTTTTAGAACTGGGTTGTATGGCAATCGGATGCTGTCGTTTGCGACCAGGACGCACTCAAAAACGGGTTGGCCTCGCGGGCTTTCCCTTTTTCATTTTAATCTTGCTGAGTGCGTCAGACAAGACGATGAAACACACGCTTGCGCGCGTTAACCTCCAACATGCTTTCGCATGCTTTGCAGCAACCAGCGGGCTCGAGGGCCTTACTGCCGGGACTCCAGAAATCCCGGGGATTTAACGGATGTAGCAAGGCGACATTACCTCACTGTTCAATTATAGCAAATCCCAAGACCTTTTTAATGTCACAAAATGACGATAAAAATTTTTTCTGTTGGTTTCCTGTGGATAGCATGCTTGCAGGATTGTGCTATAATTTACCACCATGCTATATCGGAAAATTCGACTGAGTTTTCAAATTTTCAAGGTAACATTTTTTTTATCTCCCATTTTTTTTACGACTTCTTGATACCTTTACTTTGTATTTATTTACTTAAATTATTGATTATTTATTAAATGATAACTTTTGATTATTGATTACATACATATAAAGTATTAGCCGGAGGGGCGAGGATTGTCTACTTTTGAATCAACATAAGAAAACAACTCAGCAAGGAGTTATAAAATGTTACAGAAAAAGATAATCCTTATCACCTTGGCGATCGCCTTCAATGCCTTTGCCGCCTACTTTGACTTTGGCGTGGGCAAGGGCGTTGGATTGACGAGCGTCGATGGAAAATACGTGTCCAACAGTGATGCCGTGGGCGAAGTGGAAGACTGCGGCGACGGTTGTCTCTCGCCTGCCTTTGAATATGGCGTGCGCATCGGTGCGCCCATAACCCAGAGCCTGATCCTGGCTGGTGAATTCGAGGGCATGGGCAACGTGTATACCGAAAAGAACAAGTACCTGGTGCTCAATAATTTTTACGTTGGGCCCAGCCTGATCTTCTACCTTACCAAGCATTTGCAGATGTCGGGTTCCATGGGCTTTGCCTGGACCGACAACAGGACGAACTCCAGCAAGGCGGATGACGAAAACGGTACGGGAATAGGCATGTCCTTGTCCATGGCCTTTGATACCGGGACAAACAACGGTGCCTTGATCGGTGCAAAACTTTTCGGTTCTTCGGTCAGCCTGGACAAGAGCGGAAAGCAGAACGCCACCGTGGGACTGATGCTTTTTGCCCGCTTTATCCACAAGTGAGTTACTTGAAGATGTATCCCATGATGCTGCCGTGACTGTCTTTTTCGCCCTCTATCACGC
>JABUUR010000191.1 GCA_021443065.1 Fibrobacter sp. | reverse complement strand
ATGCCTTGGAGGGGGTCACGGCGCGGAGGGATCCCGGGTCAAGCCCGGGATGACATGCCATGGAGGGATCCCGGGTCAAGCCCGGGATGACAATGTGAACTACTTGCCCAGATCCTTCACAACGAGGATACCGCTGCGGTCCGTGATAGGATAGGGACGCATCCCTTCGCCACCTTTTCCACGGTCCATGATTTCGAGAAGTTCGCCCTTTACGGAATAAAGGTGCAGTTCCCAGGGACCGTTGGGGGCGTTGAAATAGCCGGAATTTTTTTGAACATTGCGTTGGAAGGATGGGTTTAGGCGGTCTGCGGCACTGCGGGCCTGAATCAAGGAAACATCCGCCAATATCCAGGATGTTGGATCGCCACCCATGTCGAAAATCAGCAGGGATTCCATGTCGGAGTCTTCCTTCATGGTGAATTTCCAACTGAAGTTTTGCCAACTGGTGCTCAAGTCAAGAATACGCCCGTTGGCGTAAGGTGTAAATTCGTCGCAATCTTTTTTGATGTTCACGTTCAAGGTGCGGGGCTTGTCTGCCTTGGCACGCATGCTAAAGATGTAGGTCGTGCCCTTGATCAAGGAAAGATGCTGCTTGAACTGCAAATTCCACGATTCCTTGCCGCTTTTCTTGATGTCGAAACGTACTTCGCCGTCCTTGACGGAGGTGTTGGCCTGACCGCCCCAAAAGTCCGTGGACCAGCCGGAAAGGGGGTCGTCTTCGGAAAAAGACCCGTTCTGGATAAGATTTGCACCCGTAGACACCGATGACCCCGTCACGTAGTCCCTGTCCTGGATGAAATTGGGGATAACGCTTGTGTTCTGGATTCCATTGGGGCTGTCTACGCAAATCTCCTTGCCCCAGCTGACCAGGGTATTGAAGGATCCGTGAATAGTCATATCCATTTCGGGGCTATCGAAGTTACCCGGCCCCCAACTCCAAGCCAACCAGCCGATATTCAAACGCTCCGCCTCGGACATGATCAGGCGGTAAGGGATTTCCCGCGCTCCACCCACTGCAACCGGGGCAAACTCCCCAATGACCAAGGGCAACTGCTTGTCTACGGATTCCTTAAGAACTCCCCGAACCCGGTCTTCTACCGTGGCGTAACCGGTGGTTTCTGGATTGTGAAGTTCGGACGGCCACCACATGTGGATGGAAAACATCAAATTGTGTTCCGGGTCTGCATGGAGCAGTCGGGGGCCTACCTCCATGATGTTCTTTTCGCTCTGGCCCCAGAAGTCGGCGTCGATCATCAGGGGAACATGAATCCCGGCGGCGCGCATGCGGGTGATGATCATGGAGTAGGCGTTAAAGAAATCCTCGGAATCCTGGACCTTGTCGCCAGGTTCGTTGCCCACGTTCAAAATAAGATATTGCTGATGGTTCGAAATCATCTGCAAGGTTTCTTCACGAAGCCAGAAATCCAGGGCTTCGGGCAAACGGTCCCAGTTACCGGTGGTATCGTGAATCTCGGGAATGGGAATCATGCCGTTTTCAATGCAAAGGGCAATGATCCGGTCCAGGTCGCTGACGCGGCCTCGGACATTCCAGACGATTCGGACGCAATTTGCACCTGTCTTTGCAATTTCAGGAATGGTCTTTCCTTCGCGATCGGTCCAGATGAACATGTGGTTTACACCGCGAAGAACCACCTTTTCGTTATCCTTGCTGTACAGGAAACGGTCTTGAACAAAAAAGCCCGGTTTTGCCGCAACATTATTCATTAAAAAACTCCAACATTATTCCGAAAGAAAGATACAATTATTTAGCCTAATTTAGCCGACCGAAGGGTAAATTCTTTGTATTGTTTTATTATAAATGGTGTAAATTCATCAACACCTGACATTTGTTTGGCGTTCCGGAAGGTGTTTCCAATAACGGACAGGCAGGCAGCGGCGCAACAGTTTGGGGTTTGTACGCTCCTTAATGGCAATTGCGTCGTAATACTCCTTCCACAGGCGGGTGATGACATCGGGAGATGCGTCTGCGGTTACGGCCTCCAGGTTAGGTATAAAAACCTCGGAGGCGGAATGCCCGTCGTAGTACACCCCATACTTGCGCTTGGAATCGTAAATCGCCCAGCGTTGGTTGGCGAAACGCCCCCTGAAATGCCCTATGATAAATTCCAGGATGTCGTACTTGGGTTCGATCTCGGAAAAGTACGTTCCATCGGATGTCTTGGAAAAGCGAACCATGCCAAGCATGTCTCCGACCTCGTGTCGGACAGAGCCCGCAATCTTGTAAAGAGGGAGCATTTCGGCAGAAGCGGGGTTGCGAGCGAACTTTTTATCTACTCCAGAAAAAAGGCGACGGAGATAGGCGAAAATTTTCATCTCTATGCCTGGCTCCTCGGAGTGGTACGCGGTCTTCAGCGTAAGGAGGACATCTTCCCCCGCCGCGTTGACGATCGCACGTTTTAACCTGCGGGAAGATTCTTCCGATGTTTCAACACGGAAAGGTTGCAGGAACAAGTCCTCGGGAGCGTCGCCTGCAGTACGGTCCGGACAGATGTCGCCCACATCTAGGCGTTGGCGGTAAATTTCAAAAACCACACTGAGAAATCCGTCAAATGTTGAGTCGTATCGAATGGTTAGCATAATTCTCCTGTAAAAAAATTTCCTGTAATACGCATTGTGAACTTCCGCAAAGGTGACCTTGTCATGATGCAGAAAGCAGCAAGGGTTGGTCGCGGAACAAGTCCAACTGTTGAGGTTTTGGTTGTTCAATCAGTTGTTGGCGAACAATCTGGGGGCGGATCACCTCCGGATACAGATTGCGAAGGCTTGCCGGTACGTCGGGATGGTGAATGAAATACTTGGCCCGTTTCATTACCACGCCCATTTTCTTGAGGGTTTCAAGACGAATTTTTCCGTATCGACGGCCTGCAACGATAAGCCGAGCCGACTTGACGCCGATACCCGGGACACGTAACAACATCTCGTAGTCTGCGCTCTGGATGTCTATGGGGAAGATTTCAGGGTGCCGCAATGCCCACGCCGCCTTGGGATCTAGATCCAAGTCCAGGTTCGGGTGTTGTTCGTCTAGAATCTCGTTGTAATTGAAATTGTAAAAACGCATAAGCCAGTCCGCCTGATACAGCCTGTGCTCGCGTACCAGAGGGGGCTTGGTGGTCAAGACGGGCAGGCGCTTGTCTGCATTGATGGGTACGTATCCGGAAAAATACACACGCTTCATTTGCTGATTCTGATAAAAACCGTTGGAAAGCGTAAGTATCTGAAAATCGCTTTCGCCGGAGGCCCCCACGATCATCTGGGTGCTTTGACCTGCAGGCAGAAACAGTGGCGACTTGCTTGACTTGTCCGCCTTATATTCCAGTTTGCGCTCTGCCAGATAATTCATGGGCTGTAAAATATCTGCATGATTCTTTTCGGGGGCCAAGTATTGTAGTGCCTTATCCGAGGGAATTTCGATGTTTAAGCTACTGCGGTCCGCATACAGGCCCGCCTGGTGCAAAAGATGGTTTGATGCCCCGGGAATGGACTTTAGATGGATGTACCCTCCAAACCGGTGTACCGTCCGAAGTTCCTTGGCCACTTTAATTAAAAGTTCCATAGTGTAATCGGGGGAACGGATTACCGCGGAACTTAGGAACAAGCCCTCAATATAGTTTCGACGGTAGAACTCCAGGGTTAAATCAATAAGCTCCTTGGGGGTAAAGGTTGCCCTGGGGATGTCGTTGGTACGACGGTTGGCGCAATAGGCGCAGTCGTACTTGCAGGCATTGCTTAACAACACCTTCAAGAGGGACACACAGCGTCCGTCGGCAGACCACGTGTGGCAAATACCTGCACTGCAGGCGTTTCCGAGGCCACCGCCCATGGCATGGCGTTTAGAACCGCTGGAAGAGCAAGAAACATCGTATTTAGCCGCATTAGCCAAAATATTCAATTTATCACGGACATCCATAATTACTCCAAAATCAATGCACTTATGTACACTAAAATATAAAATTTAGTGCACAAAAAAGCAAGATGTAAAACAATGAAAAGTTTCTTGGAAAAATGCGAATGTGGATGAAAACTTTGGGGCACCAGTAAAAACATGTGGCAAAAGGTACATTGTGAGGTCGGGGGCTTCGCCCACTAGAGGCATGAGGTCGGCTGTTTCTCAGCCTAGAGCAGCGAACTCTTAGCTCACACCTCAAAGTGAGCAACGCGAGCGCCCTCACTGCTGACTACTGATAACCGA
>JABUUR010000453.1 GCA_021443065.1 Fibrobacter sp. | reverse complement strand
CGGGATGACAGCGTGCGGGGAGAGATCCCGGGTCAAGCCCGGGATGACAGCGTGCGGGGGGAGATCCCGGCGCGGAGGCCGGGATGACAAGGCAAAGAGCCCGGGATGACAAGGCAAAAAAGCAAAAAACGTCGCGGCAAGAGCCGCGGCGCTTTATGCGAGGGGAAATCAGACCTCCTACCCCCCAAAAATGCAGTTTTTTATTCTACAGTACCGGTGATGCCGCAGCCGCCTTCGTAGGGGCCAACGGACATGATGTTGAATCGTCCTGCGGAGCCATCCTTTGCCTGGGCCCTGAATTTTATGGAGTGGAGAACCTTTGCAGCCTCGGCACCGGAAATTTCCTTGTCGCTCCAACCAGCCTGTTTAAATTGATTCCAGGTAAACCTCGCCACGGATCCGCTAGATTTCGTCAGATTAACGAAAGGATTGTCGTTTGCCACCGCAGCGTCACCATCTTCGCCAAGACCCAGTTCAATGGTCATGGCCAGATCTGATGAGTAGGCGACGCAAAGGCCTTCCCACCCAGAGGCGTCAGCGGTGCTGTTCTTTTCAGGACTCATCACATCGAATGCGACACCCACAAAAGGATTGTAGTCCATGCTGCCCTTTTCCAAATTGACGGTTCCACAAACGCCACCGCAGTAATCAATGACAGCATCCCATGCCAAGTCATCGAATACATTACCCAGATCGACATCCCATTCGATGAAGGATTTTCCACCTTCAGAGGAATCGGAAACGACATACCAATAACCGGATTCTTCACTGCCGTCATCAAAGCCGGTCACCACTCGATAAAGGCCGCTGTTGCCACACCAGGTGGAAAAACCAGCCACATCGGTTTCCTCACACTTAGTCAAATCAGACTGGATTGAAGAAGATGAACTTTCGGGAACTGCGATGGAGGAACTGGATGCCGGAACAGCGGGAGTTGCCTTTACTGTTGTGGTTACGCCGCAGCCGCCTTCGTAGGGGCCAACAGACATGATGTTGAAGCTACCCTCAGAACCATCCTCCCCTTGGATTTTGAACTTGATGGTGGCAAGAGCCTTTGAAGCCTCGGCTCCAGAAATTGCCTTACCACCTTGGGAAGTTCCCCAGCCAGCTTGCACAAAATCGTTCCAGGTAAATCTTGCAACAGTCCCTTCGGCAGATTTCGCCAATGTAACAGAAGGATTATCGTAGGCCAAGGCGGAATCCCCTGCCGCCCCCAGCCCCAGTTCAAGGGATATGGGCAAGTCAGCAGAATAGGCCACGCAAAGGCCGCCCCATTCAGAGGCATCACCCACATGTACGCTACCGCCTTCATCGCTTCCTGCCACCGGGAACGCAACCCCAACGAAGGGGGATTCTTCCAGGGAACCCTTGTTCAAATCGAAAGTTCCGCACAATCCCTTGCAATCATCGATTATCGGACTTTGCCATTCTTCCATATACCCATCTACTGACACTGGCCACTGGATTGTAGAAAATCCGCCAGCACCGCCATCATTATAACCGTACCAATAGCCGGACGTTTCAAAACCTGCGTCAAGCCCCGTGGACACAAAGTAGGCTTCCTGGTCGCCGCACCATGTAGTGAAGCCGGCCACCTTCGTCGCCTTGCATGCAGAGGTTTCCACCGTGTCAGCGGTTTTTTCTTCATCGCAGCCGTTGACTTTTTCCGCATCTTCGCCAGCAACGGAGCACACGAACTTTTCAAAGTCGGGTACGTCGCCTACATCCAGTTTTTCGAACGTCTTGCGGACTTCTTCCAAATCCAGGCTGTCCAGATTCTTCTTGAATTCTTCTGCCAGATTTACATCGTCCAGCTTGCCGTCTTTCTCAATGTCGTCGGTAACGCTTTCCAGCAATTTGTTGATGTCTCCGCCCTCGCCCACAATCTGCAGCACAAGACTCATGGCAAACAGGTAGGCGCTTTCGTCGGAGTCACCGAAAATGGAATTATTTGCAAGGTCCTTGAAATCCCCCTTGGCCTCGAGAGCCTCAAGAACTTCCTTTTCGGCCTGTTTCTTGGCCTTTTCAAAATCCATCTCCTTTTCTGTCATCAAGTACATAATCCGCTTGTATTCAAAGACAGTCATGAAGTTGACATTGATGAATTCGGCTTTCTTCAAGTCAAAAATTCCGTACATGGAGGCCTTGTCCTTGGACTTCTTGCCGGTCACATCGTTGGTATAGTAGCCGCTTCCTTCAAAGAGCGCATAACGGCTACCCATTTCAACATCCTTGAAACTGAAATCGCCCTTGTCGCTGGCGATAGTCGACTTGAATTTCTTTCCCGTCTTTTCAAGGGTCGTGGAATCCAGTTCGTAAAGGTAGACTTCGGAACCTTTCAGAAAGGGGCCCTTTTCGCAAAGGCCATCAATCTTTTCGCGGGCGATTCCCTGGGTCTCTTCGGTGAGTCCCTTGTTATTGGTACGGACAACGTTATCGTCATCGCCGATGTTTTCGGAGCAAGCCCCGAACAACAACAACGAAGACGTAATAACGGCACTTTTTATAGACTTTCTCATAGTTCTCTCCTAATCGTTTTTTTGCGTTTGTTTAATGTTTTTTGTCAGTGGGAAAAATTGCAAGTTCAAACGGTATACAATTTCCGTTTCGTCAGACTCCTCAACGACCGCAGCGACACGGCGTCTAAAATCCACAATCTCGTCAAGGATCTTTTCGTAATCCTTCTGGGCGATACCCATGGTAAGGCCGCTGAAACTGCGTTCCGACAAAGGCAATTCCTCCAGGGCACGCATGGCAAAATCCCCCATCTGCCGGTGCATACTGCGGACCGCCTCGGGCACCACGTCCATGGGGCCGGTAGACACGGTCTTGTCCGTCTGGTGGTACAGGCCGTCCTTGTCCTTGACAAGCAAACCCCGCTTGGTCAGGAAATCCAGCACTTCCACCACTTGGGCGGCACTGATTTCCATAAGGCACTGGTCCGCGATTTCGGACGGTTTGGCGTGGGGCATGACAGGGGCAAGTTCCCTGATTACAGGATTTTTCCAAGTTCCAAAGTAGGTGTAAAAGTCACCCCCCAGCACGTTCACCTTCTGGGCGTTGCCTAGGGCGATCATCTCCTCGAAGGCACGCTTTCTTTTTTCAAAGGTCTTGGCATTGCCGTACTCCACCATCAGCAGGAAGTAATGGTTTTCGAATTCGCCTAGCTTCATGGCCTGGGCGGTCTTTTGGGCACCCTCTGCGGTAAGCCTGGTTTTTCCGTCGCACACCAGCTTCAAGTAACCGCTGGAAGAAAACCCCGCCTCTTTGGCAAAGTCACGCCAGGTAAAACTGGACTTGTGCTTTTTTTCGATGTAATAGTCCTGTATGTACAGGCGGTAATCTTGATATTGACTGATTGGCTTCATGTAACCAAATATAACATAGATTTTTCAAAAAAGCAATACATTTGTGAAACAAAATTAAAATTTTTATGAAAATTCACAATTTTATTAAAGATTTTCTGAATTTTTATAATTTTATGAAACAAAACGGATGCAAAAAAATTTTTCGTTCTGCGAGAAAAAAAACTACTTCACCATATTTCCGAGAAAATCCATCTTGCGCACATTCCCAGAGCCATCGGGAATTTCCACATACAAGATATTTCCATCCCGACGGATGACTGGCCTGTTCTGGAAGATCCGTTGTGCCGGATTTTTCATAATAAACGTGATGCCGCTATCCTTGACGCTCGTGTCTGCAACGCTTGTGTCAGGCGAATCGACGTGTTCGTCCTTGCCTAGGATTCTCCACCGCTGGTTCCAGGGCCAGGAATCGTTCCAGTCCTGCACCACGATGGTGCCGTCGCTGCTGCTGCGCAGGTAATGGTTGCTGTGGACCATCTTCATGCGCACCACCTTGCTTTCGTGGTCCGTCTGGATTTCAAAGTTGATTTTCTGGTGGTTCTTTCCGTTCCAGGAATACACTCCGGCCTGCACGCCGGCATCGGTCTTTTCGTTGGGAATCTCCACCACCTTTTCGCCTTCGGTGCCAAAGCCAATGCGGTACTGGTTTGTGGAAAGAGGCGTAAGGAGGGCCACGGCACTTGGGCTGTCGCAGTCTCCTAGTACCAACTTACCTTCGTCATCGGGCATCATGCACTTGCCCGCCGCAAGGGACATGAAGCGCACGGTGTCGGGCGTTGTGGGCTTGGCCTTCCACACGCGCACCCATTCGGCTTCAAAGTAGGCGGGCTTGTCGGCGGTCACCTC
>JABUUR010000482.1 GCA_021443065.1 Fibrobacter sp. | reverse complement strand
TCGGAGGGAACAAGGATGTCGGTACCGAGGATACCCACCCATACGTTGCTGGAACCTTCGGGAATGTCCACCTCGCCCTTCATCACGGCGGTAGCGGCAAGCTTGACCTCGCCCATGTCCTTGGATTCATCGGAAGGAGTCTTTTCCAAGTCGACGATCTTTGTGTAGGCGTAGCCCGCACTGTAGACGGTCAGGCGGTACTGGCCATCTTCGTTGACCTTGATTGCAAACCGGCCCAGGCTGTCGGCAAGGGTGTCTGCGACCACGATGGAATTTTCCGCAGCGGCGTTTTCCGCCATGTGGCCTACGGCGCGAACGGCCACTCGGGCAAAGGCGGCCCCCTTTCCATCGATCAGGGCAAGTCCGTTGGTCGTTTCGCTACCAGGGCCGCCGGCAGAATTTGTGGGGCTGCAAGCCCAAAACGCTCCAGCCATGCCTACAAGCATCGGCAAAAGAAAATGTTTTTTCATCATTTCTTTTTCTCCTGAAGCGGTTTTGTAAAGGCCAGCGGGAACAGTTGGACATTCAACTGGAACACGGTGTCGTCACCGGAACCTTCCTGGGATAAACGTAGTAAATCCGAACGGAATTCTTTAATCTTTTCGCGAATCAACTGGATATCATCCATGTTAAACGTCATGGTGACGGTGCTTATGTCGCGCAGGAAGGGGGCGTGTCGTTCCAGGGACTCCCCGGCAAGTTCGATGGTATCCTTCTGGAACTGCCGGACCGCGGCAGAACGCCAGTTTCCGCCGGTACTCACGAAGGTATCGTTCACCTTCCAGTAGCCCTCACGGTCCGTAGAAATCATGTTGAGTTCGGAAAGAAGTTCCACCGCGGCCTTGGCCTCTTCGGCGGTAATCGGGGGGCTACAACTTTCCGCCAGGCCTTCGAAATCGTCCTTGAACTTGCAAATGCCTATGATGGAACGGATGGCGTTGTAGTACCAGTGGCGGTAGAACTCCAGTTCCTTCTTTGCCAGGTACTTGAGGGATACACCCTTCAGGGCCTGCATTTTTTCGTAGTGTTGCAAGGCGTCGGCATCGGTCTTGGACCGACCGAACAAGACCATTTCCGTCCAGTAGGCGGTTTCCTTTTCGCCCAGTTCAAAGAATTCAGCGGTAGGCTTTATAAAGTTGGTAGACAGATGTATCTTGCCCTGGGACATCCTCAACAGGTTGCCCGGGTCCGCACCGATCTTCATGGCCATGTAACGCCAAGAGATGATGGACTTCCTTTGTTTAAAGTCATCAAAGGCGTCTCTAAGCCATTCACGGTAATCGGTATACTCAAAAATCTGCTTCATACCATAAAAGATAAGTCGTAACCCGTTGCAATCAAATCGCTTAGAGTCAATCTCCGTTGTTGAACTTTACAACAACATTTCCCTGTTCGTCGCAGGTGGCAAGCCAGCTGCACTCGGGCATCGAGGCCAGGGACGGGTCATCGCAAGCCCCCTTAAACTCTAGGATTGCAGCGTTCCGCAGGCTTTTTCCGTAGACCACGTCGTAGGACAATTCCCCTGCGGTAGAGGCCTGGACCGGCTTTTCGCCCAAAAGGCGGCTTGTGATTTTTATCACGCACAGGTCCTTTCCGGCCATGTCGTTTTCGTCCTGACCTGGGGCCACGGTCCAGTGGAGTTGCAGGGGCTTGAAATCCACCTCAGGTTCCTTTTTGGAGCATCCCGACAAAAAGCAAAAGCCGGCGGCCAACGAGGCAGCCAGCATCTTCGCCCAAAGGTTCACAGAACAACGAACCCCTGTACCCATGGCGTTAGCGATTGCGCTTGAGGGTTGCACTGGTAACGCGGTTGCGGCCGTTCTCCTTGGAGGAGTACAGAGCCTTGTCGGCGCGTTCAAAGAGTTTCTTGGGGTCTTCGCCGGCAATCATTTCGGCAATGCCGAAGGAGCAGGTCACCTTCTGCTGCTTGATGAGGTCGGCGCCTTCGATAGCCATGCGAAGTTTTTCCGCCAGGAACTGGGCGTTCTGGATAGGCGTGTCGCTGCACAGGATAACGAACTCTTCGCCACCCCAACGGACCAGGGCGTCGGTATTGCGGATCTGGCCCTGGATGAGTTTGGTCAAGTTCACCAGCACCTCGTCGCCCACGTTGTGGCCGTAGGAATCGTTGATCAACTTGAAGTGGTCGATGTCCAGCATGACGAAGGAAACCGGGCTTCCGCCCTTGGACAAGTTTTCCTGCTCCCGCAGGAGCACGCTGCCAAAACCCGCACGGTTCAGGCACCCTGTCAGGGGGTCTTCCTTGCTGGAACGCTCGAAGTCGTTCTTTTCGATCTGAAGGGCCCGGAGGTTTCGTTCAAGTTCCTCACGCTTTTTCCTGTTGGCGTTGCGTTCGCGGCTGTAGTCAAAGAAACGGATAATCAGGATGACAAGGAAGGTGACAAACCACATGGCGACAAGTGCCGCAGTCAGCTTTTCCTTTGCGATTTTCTTGCCCTTAAAGCAGAAACCCTTGATTTCCAGGGTGCCGTAGCCCAAGGGGGCGTTGGTACCCGTCTGGATTTCGATCAGGGGGATGTTGCTTAAGTCCACGTGGGCCTTGTGGACGTTGATTTCGTTCTGCGCCACCCACCAGCTGGCGACGCGGAATTCCTTGGGAACGAACACCGCCGGGTACGACTCTTCCAACGGGAAGAACTCGATTTCGTTGAATTTCAGGGAGGATTCGTCGCCCGGCCTGTAGAAGGTGCTGTCGTAGCCGCGCATGTAAAGGCGCACCGTACCTTCGCCGCGGGGCTTGACCCACACGAAAATGCTGTCGTACTTGGACAAGTCCCTGCCGCGGGTTTTTCCGTCGCCAAGGAAAATCTTGACTCCCACGTAAGGATAGGCGTAGCCTTCGCGCAGTTCGTAGTCCACGATGATGGAAGAATCGGTGCGGGCAAGTTGAACCGCAGAAGATCCACCGTCGGCAGAGTCCGTTTCGGCAATGACATAGGGATAGTCAGCCAGGTTCAGCGGCTCGACGTTGTCCAGTCCATTCCGATACGCAAAAAGCGCAATGACAGTGATTGCCAAAAGCACGAAAATCAGGATGTTCATCCTGAACAGGGCGTATAGTTTTTCAACAATCTTAGACATAAGCCGTTATCTTAAAAAAATCGTTTGTTTTTAATATACAAAAATTTCCACCGGCAGTTCCGCTACCTGGACATCCACCTTCCCAATCTGCCAATTATGGTTCTCAAAGTGTTCGCCAGGTCTTGCTGGGAGTGTTCGTTGGGGTGTCCGTGGAGTGCCGTATTCTCGGTAAATACCTCCACAAAGTCCAAATCCTTGTGGCCAAGGGCAGTTTCTTCGTCAAAAATGGCCTTGACCGTAGGGGTCAGGTCGTTGTTGGGCCACACCTTGGTGGAAACCAGCAGGAACTTGACCCCCGGATGAAGGCCCCGGAGTTTTGCCAAAAGTTGGCGGTACGAATTCTTGAAGGCCGCCTTGTCGCCATAGGGCGGATTGCCCTGGAAATCGTTGATGCCCAAAAACACCACGACAACCTGGGGATGGAACTGACCAAAATCGTACATCAGCCGGGTAGAATCTTTGCCCTGGGCAATGTCCGAAGGAGCCTCCCCCGGAACGGTAAACTGGTACAGGCGCGGCACCGGCCATTGGGGCACGATGTTATCGTAATTGCGGACCACTCCGCGACCGCTAAAGGCGTTCACCTGGAAATCCGCCTTGTAACTGTCCGCGAGCAGGAAGGCGTAACTTTTGGAGGCGTTGGTCGCCACGAACACGTTTTCATCGGGGTCGCCGACCTGGCCTTCGACACCGTACCCTACGGTAAAGGAATCGCCGATAAATTCAATGCGGCGGCTCGACGGCTTGGGAGGTTCCTTGAACACGCCCCCGGCATCCAAGGCGATGTTGTAAACCTTGACGCCGCCGGGATTGCTTTCGCTGATCTTTACCAGGCGGTAACTGTGGGACTTTCCATCGCCTGCCACCTTGACCTTTTTCACGGAACGTGCGTCAGTGACAAAAACCGCAATCTGCTTGCCGTCCTGGTCCAGGCGCCAACGTGCAAGACCTTCCATATCCATACCCAGTTCGCCGGCCACGGCGTTAAACTGGATGGTGGCCGCGGGTGCGCTTGTCCTGCTGTAGGAGCCCTCGTGATCCCAGCGTCCGTTAAAAAAGAAATTTCCAGAATTCATGCCCACGGTTTCTGTCCCTCCAAAAGAAACAGACGAAAA
>JABUUR010000190.1 GCA_021443065.1 Fibrobacter sp. | reverse complement strand
AGCAAGATGTCGCTGGCATAGAGATTTCTACTCCACATGGAGGCAACCACGCCCAGGCAGGCCCCCAGGATGGTTACGAGCAGAATGAATTTCCACCTCACCCTCAGATAGTTGAAAATGCCCAACAAGTCAATCTCGTCGTCGTCCTGGGGAGAAAGATACACTTGCATTTCGGAGTCTTTCATAGAAATCCTTTAACCTATTTTTGCGGCACAGCTATCACTACAGTTTGTCTAAAATGTAGAAAAAAAAAGACCCGCAGCAAAACCATGTGTCAGGTAATACGTGGTTATCAGTTATCGGTTATCAGTATTTTAGCCGTCAGCATTGAGGGCGCGACTTCGTCGCTTTGAGCTCAGTGCTCATACCTCTAGGGGGCGAAGCCCCCGACCTCACAAAGAACATTTTGCCACGGGGTTTTACTGGTGCCCCTAAAAAATTGACAGTTGTCATCTTCGTTTCCGCACCGAAATCCAAGGAAAGAAAGATCCTCCCCCCCCCCTACGGAGACCAGCCACACTAAGGAACAAGTTTCTAAGTGTGTTGCAGCCGGGTCAAGCACGAGATGAAAGCATCCCAAGTCCGGGACGGCCATCGTTATTCAAACAATTCCGGATGTTCCTGCATTTCGTCCAGTTGAATCTGGTGAAGCACGGCGCGACCCTGGGTAAGACTAGCCTGAACATCAATCAAGCGCTGGTTCTTGGACCCGCGGAACTTAAGGTTCAGGCAGCGCAACGCCATAACGAAGGGGCCGTCCACCATCAAGTCCGCAAAGGATAGCAGTTCCAGGAATTCCGGTTTTTCAGGAACAAGTTCCATCAAGTGTTCGTAGGTGAACCCCGTATAAATCACCAGGTTCAATCCACGTTCCTTGACTTCCCGGGCCAAGGGCACCAAAGCCTCCGCCTGGTACATGGGGTCGCCGCCGCTCAAGGTAACGCCGTCAAGCAGCGGGTTTTCTTCGATCATCTCCAGGATGGTCGTTAGGGACATGTAGTGTCCACCTTCAAAATCGTGGGTCTGGGGATTTTGACAGCCAGGGCAGTTGTGGGCGCAGCCCTGGGTAAATATGGCAAATCGAATACCGGGGCCGTCCACAAAGGATTCCGCCTCGATGCCAGCTATTTTAATTCTCGTGTTTTCCAATTCCATTTTCTAACCCAGTTGAATCAAGGAGGCATTGAAAAACAATGCGGCCTTGATGTGACTGTAAAAAATTGACTGCAAAGTCCCGGAGAACTTCGCAGTCAAAAACCGGACTTCCAGGCCTTAAGCCAGGAAAGTCGAAAGAACGTTTATTCGCCGCAGCTGCAGGAATGCTTTACGCGGTCGTCCACTTCGGCGCGCTTGGCGTTGTTGAAACGGTCCACGGTACCCACCAGGTAGCCGGTAATGCGACGGATGCGTTCGAAGCCAACGCCTTCACCATATTTGTTTTTTTCTTTTTCGGACATATTGATTCTCCTTAAGTTAATGAGTTAACGGATGCCCAGGAAAGCGGGCATACCAGGGAACATCTTGCGAAGTTCCGCAATTTTAGTTTCGTTGATGGCATGGCCTTCGCTACGTCCGCAGCGGGGGCAGCAGTCGCCAATCACACCCACGTAGCCGCAAACGGGGTCGCGGTCCACAGGGTGGTTGATAGAGCCGTAGCCGATACCGGCCTGGGCCATGTGGCGCACAATCTTCTCGAAGGCTTCCAGGTTGTTGCTGGGATCGCCGTCCAATTCGACGTAACTGATATGGCCTGCGTTGGTAAGGGCATGATAGGGTGCTTCCAGGGAAATCTTCTTGAAAGCGTTAATCCTGTAGTACACCGGCACATGGAAGGAGTTGGTGTAGTAATCACGGTCGGTAACACCCGGAATGACACCGAACTTTTTCTTGTCCATGCGGACGAAACGGCCGGAAAGGCCCTCGGCGGGGGTGGCGAGCAATGAGAAGTTCATGCCCAGGCGCTTGGATTCGCTGTCGCAGAATTCGCGCATGTGGGTCACAATCTTGAGACCCAGTTTCTGGGATTCCTCGGACTCGCCGTGATGCTTGCCCGTAAGGATCATCAGAGTTTCGGCAAGACCGATAAAGCCGATGGAAAGGGTACCGTGCTTGATGACTTCGCCCACGGTGTCTTCCCAGTCCAACTTGTCGGAATCGATCCACACGCCCTGACCCATGAGGAAGGGGTAGTTCTTCACCTTGCGGCGGCTCTGGACGGCGTAGCGTTCCATGAGCTGATCGCTGACCAGTTGCAGCATGCGGTCCAGTTCCTTGAAGAAAAGGTCCACGGACTTCATCTTGATGGCGATGCGGGGCAGGTTGATGGAGGTGAAACTCAAGTTGCCACGGCCAAAGCAGATTTCGCGACTGGGGTCGTAGTTGTTGCCGATAACGCGGGTGCGGCAGCCCATGTAACTGATTTCGGTTTCGGGATGGCCTTCCTTGTAGTACTGCAGGTTGTAGGGTGCATCCTGGAAACTGAAGTTGGGGAACAGGCGCTTGGCGCTGACACGGCAGGCCAACTGGAACAGGTCGTAGTTGGGATCGCCCGGATTCAGGCTCACGCCGGACTTGCAGCGGAAAATCTGGATGGGGAAGATGGCAGTTTCGCCGCCACCAAGGCCTTCTTCGGTGGTGAGAAGAAGATTCCTGATGACCATGCGGGCTTCGGGCTCGGTACACATGCCGTAGTTGATGCTGGAGAACGGAGTCTGGGCGCCGGCGCGGCTGTGCATGGAGTTCAAGTTGTGGACAAAAGCCTCCATGGCCTGGAAGGTGGCCTTGTCGGTTTCGCCGTAAGCCTGCTTTTCGGCAAACTTCTGGGATTTCATGACCATTTCGGAATCGAAAGTCTTGGACAGTTCGCGGGCTTCGGCCTGCACGAACTTTTCGTTGGGCACGAGGGTCGCCACAAGGCCCATCTCCTCCATTTCGGAATGGAGTTTTTTCACCACGCCGAGGATTTCTGCTTCATCGTTACCGGAGAAGAGAGAAAGAGCCTTTACCATGTTGGCCTGGTAGCACTTGCGATAGGTGATGCGCACACCGTCGGCCATGGCGTAGTCGAAGTTGGGAATGGACTGCCCGCCATGCTGGTCGTTCTGGTTGCTCTGGATGGCGATTGCGGCAAGGGCTGCGTAACTGCGGATGTCACGAGGAGCGCGGAGATGACCGTGACCGGTGTTGAAACCACCCTTGAACAACTTGATCAGGTCGATCTGGCAGCAGGTCATGGTAAGGGAGTAGAAATCCAGGTCGTGGATATGGATGTCCCCTTCGGAATGGGCGCGGCTGTGTTCCGGCTTGAGCATCATCATGGTGTAGAAATGCTTGGCGGACTCGGAACCGTACTTGAGCATGGTGCCCATGGCGGTGTCACCGTCGATGTTCGCATTTTCGCGCTTCAGGTCGGATTCCTTGGCGGAACTGTAGGTAATGTCGTGCAGGGTATGCATCAGACGGGTGTTCACCTCGCGGACGCGGGTGCGTTCTGCACGGTACAAGATGTAGCTCTTGGCGGTATCTGCGTAGCCGCCGTCGGTGAGCGCCTTTTCAACGGCATCCTGAATTTCTTCGATTGCGGGCTTGGTCTTGCCGGCGGCCTCCAGAAGGCCCACTGCATTGGCAGCCACCTGGAGTGCGGTGCTGGAGAGCACATCGTCGTTGCCCAACAGGTTGAATTGGGCCTGGGACGCCTTAATTTGTTCTTCGAGTTCACCGGATGCGCGGAAAGCCTTTGCGATAGCATCGGAAATCTTTTCGATGTTGAACGGCATTTCCCTGCCGTCGCGTTTCTTCACAGTAAAAATCATCACCAATCCTGATTTTTGGCTCGCCAGCCGACAAAAACAACGCTTTTACCGAATCTGACGAATGTAGTTCAATTTCTTCTATTCCACTATATCTTGTGTCCTCTCGACATTCCCAACCACAAGATATGCTACATAAGATAATAAAAAGCTTTCTCTTTGGGGAACTTTTTTTTAAAAATTTTATTTTTTTTTCGAGAGCGATCATCCCCGAATTTTTTGTTACCATTTTCTTACAATTATATGTCATAAAAACAATACAACATAAAATGTAACCCCCGTTTTTGTAAGTCTTTATGCTTTAAGTACTTAGCTTTCAGCGTTTTTCCATGGATTTTTCCGATGTGAACTTTTTCAACGCAAAACCGTCTCAAAGAGACAAAAAATACATTGTCCTGTGCGATTTTCTACAAGACCCAGGTGTGATTTAAATCACGTCCGAAAACGGGCTCATCCCGGCCTAAGCCTGCCCCGGACTTGATCCGGGGAGCCGGCTGCAACACACTTAG
>JABUUR010000072.1 GCA_021443065.1 Fibrobacter sp. | reverse complement strand
TTGATTTTTTATTTCTTCATATTTTTTTATGCAACGATTGAGTTCGTTGATTAAAGAATCTGAATCGGTGACTTTTGCACCATCTATTACGCAATGGTCTTTAAATTTTGGAATGTCTTGCAATCTTTGATTGCTTTCGTACATATCAATCCAATTCCAGTGTTGCCAAATAAAGGTATAGCCATTATAGGTGAATATAATATCTTTACCTCTAAAGAAATTAAGACCATCTATTTTATGAGAACTTTCTAAATTTGCTGTGGTTGTTAAAATTGTATTACGTTGATGAAAAATATAATAGTTATTAGCTGATTTTGCGTTATCTGGATGAAGCGCTAGACAACCATTTAAAAAGTCATCGCGCCAGCGTAATCTGTAATTTTTTTCAATTTTGTCTAACAATAATGTCTTTACTAATTCTTCTTGAACATCTTTTAAATACGCATCACCTTGGGGTGAATTATAAGAATTTAATTCATTTTCTTCTTTACATCTTAATAACAGTTTAGAGGAAAGTTTGTTTTGATTCAATAGTATGTTTCGCCAGATTGGTGCATCTTTTTTATTGAAGTAAATCCTAAAATTATTTTTCCAAGAATTGTAATCGTTTGTAGGAAAATTGTCTATATAGGCAATCAAAGATCGCAATAAAATGGCTTTGGTTGTGTATGGTTCACTTACTCCGGAGCCATCTTCTGAAAAATACTTTTTCGCATTTTCCCATTTAGTATCGAAATTTTCCCATTTTTCCTTTGTTTCGTTTTCGTCGGTAAACAAGAAACGAATTGCTCCTTTGAAAAAGGCGTAATTTTCGGCTTTGATGATTTGGTCTTCATCTGGACCGATTGCACTTGGATTTCCTTGCTTTTTTATAATTTGCTTGGCTTTGGCTATTTCTTCATTAAATCGCTTGTCTATCTCTGAATTTGAAGACTCGTCCGACAATTTAGAAAGTTCATTATATACATCATGTGAATTTAAAATCTTGTCAATAAGTGTGATTGCAGGTTTCATTGCACTTATACTTCTTATTGCCCAACCTTGATTATCATAATCAGAAACCAAATTCCACACAAAACGCATCCATTGTTTTAATGATGTACCATCATCAGTAATTTCTCCTTCTTTGAAATATTTACAAATAGCATAGAAAACAACCCTCTCCATTTGGTTTAAAGTTGTTACCTCGTGTATCTTATTGCTTGCATTATCAATAATCTCCTTGTATTTTTCATCTTCTCCTTTGCAAAATTCAGGAATGAAACGAAATTCATTATTCCATTTACATTCCAACATTTGTTGAAGGTTAGGAAATTTGCTTGAACTACTAATATAGTTATCCATAATAGTAGAGAAGTCATTGAATACTTCTTTATTCAAAAAATGAGAATAATAATCAAACGAAGTATATGCAATTTTCTTGTCGTTATTTAACTTATTCTTTGAATCACTAAAATAGGCGTAATAAATATTTTGAGATGAATTATCGTCATTTAAATTATCCTCATTATTAGTAATTGCGAGATTATAGAAATATCTATTTATAAATGCAAAAAATAATTCGTCAACTCTACCCAAAACCTTGCCTTTTGTCCAGAATATGTCCGTCCAAGCGTTGTCAATTTTGCTTGTAAAATCTACGAATTCTTTTTCAGCGTAGTTGTCTTGAATCCACTTTATTAAATCAGCCTTGAAATTTTCAAAACTTGTTAACGCTTTTCCTCGGGCATTCATTTTGATGTACAAATCATCGCTAATGGGAAGTTCGTTTGAATTTAGCGGTAAAAAGTTGAAAGTGATTTTGCAGTCTTCTGATGTCAATGAGTCCCAACAAGTTGCAAAATCACTTTTGTCTTTAAATAACTCTTCAATACCATCAACAAATTCACCCTCATTGCTGTCGGAATTGTCTGTTCCGCTTAACATTCTGAGCATTGCCTGAATTGTCGGATCTTGTTTCCATGCGGTGAAAAACCAGGTCTGATTGGTAATATGCTCAACGATTTTGTCAGTTTCCTTATATTCTAACTCGCAAAGTTTCTCGCAAAATTCTCGTGAAGATGTACGAGTTTCGTATGAAAATTTTTTCAAAGTTTCTTTTTTTTTACCAAGTTTTCCTGCCTTATATGCCACATACCAATGCAAAAGCCAAAGTGTAGTCAAGCGTTGCTGACCATCCAGCGGATGCATTGTTCCCTCTTTTTCAGAACCATATACAAAGTCAAGTTCTGCCTTGCGTTCTTCTTCCTTACAATCAACTACACCGATTGACTTGCCCAACTGTTCCAAAAAGTTTTTGCGAATACGCTCTTTGCTCACGCGACCTTGTGCGTAATCTCGCTGAATAATCGGGATTACGATTTTCTTATCAGAGATTAGTGTCCAAAATGTATATTTGCCTGCCATGATAAAATTCCTATACTATAATTTCTCAATTTCTGCTTTTTGGTCTTTTATAAAACCTGCACCCGACAAAACATTATTTATGTCTAAAAGATAGGCTTTTGCGTCGGTCAATGTGTATTCTGTAAAAGACGAAATCTCATCAGAATAGTATTTCATAAAAACCTGTTTTGTGCATATTGGAATAAAAGAAGAAGATGCTGAACTTTCATCTCCTTTAACAAGTTCACCTTTTTTATTGAATTTTGGCATTGGAATATATTTTCCCATATCCTTGCCTTTAATAATCCTTCTTTTTGCTGGGAAAATAGCATTGCCATAACTTCTATTAGTTGATGAGTCGAGCAAAGTAAAATTCATTAACTGATTCTTTTGTTCGTCAGTCAGTTGATTTTCAGAAAAATGCAACTCTTTTTTTATATCTTCAAAACTATGCAATTCCGGATTTTGACAAAATTCTTCAATTTTCTTTTGCATTTCCTCATTGCATGCTAAATAGCAATTTATCAAATACTCTTTTTTCATCTCAATATCAGACAAATCATTGGTAGTATTTGAATCAATATGCTCAACATCCCAACTCTCTTTTTTTAACAGATGAAACGGGAATTTGATGAATACACCTTGCTTATAGTCTTTGTTTTTAACGAGTGTATTGTTCTGATTTATAATTGTTTGAACATTATGTAGAACAAGAAGTGGGCGAATAGTTGTTTTTTTACGGCATCCATCAAACTCATATTGAGCAGTTAAATCAGAGGAACCTTTGATATGCTCTTTGATTTTATCTTTTATTTCAGATGTGAAATCTTGTTTTACTTTGTTCTCCCACAATTGCACTAATGATGGAATAGTTTCCTTTTTTTGCTCCACCAAAAATCCCACGTAATGATACATTTCTAAATTGTTGTACCACTCCTCAAAAATTTGGAAATAATTCTTTATTGTGAGCCATGTTTTTCTAAGCCACTCGGCATTGATACTACTCTTATTCTCATTAAAATAGTTATAGAAATAACGGAAGGTTTGATGCTCATCGTTTCCGCAATCACCACAGTCACCAAATTTTTTCTGTTGACGAATCAAATCAAAAATATAGTCAATTCTCGTGGGCTTCGTATAATGTAAATCATTTTGAATAAACAACCAAAATTCGTCATTTTGCAAGGTGTATTCAATCTTATCCCACTCATTTGCTATTTCAATCTGCTGTAAACGTATGGCTTCGCCATTTTGATTTTTGAAATTAGATTCGTTCAAAAACAAAGCCTTGATAAGCTCTGAATCTGTCAATGCAATTTTTCCGATATTCAATCTTGTAAAAACTTTTGTCGGGTCGCTTTCTTTGGTTTCGTACCAAATAAATTGAACTTTTGATTTTAAGGTTTTAAGAAAATGTTGTTTAAAATGTTGTTTAAAATCTTCTTTAGAATCTTCTTTAGAATCTTCTTTATCCTCAAACCATTTTGAAATAGTTGTATATGCTTTGTGCATATGATAGAAGTCAATATTGTCACCTACTTTGCCATCATTTTTTGATGAAATTTTATTCAAAAAATCTTTTGAGCCTGAGCGTGTTTGATATTCCAATTCATAAGATTTTTCATTTAGCTCTAAATAAGACAATAAAATCTTAATTGTTGTCAAGCGTTGTTGGCCATCAATAACTTCCCATTTTTCAATTTCAAGTTCCTTTTGAATCTCATCTACAGTTGGTGTTTTATCATTTGTGTACATCTTGCCGATTTTTTCTATGGCATTTTCTTTGGGAATTCCTTTGACCACCAACGGCTGAATGCAATAAATGCCTTTTTCCCTATTGTCAATAAATCCCTGTATGTCATCTAACAAGTCCTTGACCTGTTGTTCGGTCCACCGATATCCCCTTTGGTAGCAGGGAATATAAAACTTTTTTTCTAACAATTCGCCGATGGCTATCAAATCAATTTTATCAG
>JABUUR010000315.1 GCA_021443065.1 Fibrobacter sp. | reverse complement strand
CATCAACTCGCCCTGGCGGAGATGTGCATGGAAATCGTCGGGTAAAGGCAGGAACATGGTGGACCTCAAAATGGCGTTAGGTGCCGGTTAGTAGATCGGAGACTGGTTTGCGCTAAAATCGCGGAACAATTCCCGGGAAATATCGCTGTCGGAATTCAACCAGTAATCGAAGGAGTTTGGTTCAGTCAAAGTCTTGTGGTGCAAGAAACAGATGTCGCAATCCAGTTCACGGGTCATCAGCAAATCGTGGGTCACGATGATGATGGTGGTCTTGAACAGTTTTCGCATGTTGTCTATCAGCGGAAGCAGGTTGCGACGGTTGTAATTGTCAAGCCCTGCCGTAGGTTCGTCCATCAGGAGAATCTTGGGGTCCATGGCCCAGGAGCGGGCGATGGCCACGCGCTTTTGCATGCCTACGGAAAGCTGGTGCGGAAAAAGGTTGGCTTCGTCCCGGACTCGCATCAGGTCCATGGCCATCTTTACCTTCTCCTCGATTTCTTCGTAGGTTCCCATCTTGTGGTAGCGCAGGGGCAGGGCGATGTTGTCGATGACACGGAGGTTTGAAATCAATGCGCCGTTTTGAAACACAAGCCCTACTCGACGTTTTGCCACTTCCAACGCGGTCAACCGTTCGGGGGGGATGTATTCACCGAAATAATAGACGTTTCCACGGGTGGGGCGCACGAGACCAGCGATGATTCTTAGCAACGCGCTTTTCCCCTGTCCGGAGCCGCCGCCGATGCACAGGGTCTGTCCGCGCTTTACCAGCAGGTTCACGTTGTGCATCAACTCCTTTTGTTCATCTTCTTCACGACGTTTGAAAAAACTCACTGCCAGGGGCTGGGAGAACATCTTGCCTGTCAAGTCGTTGTAGGCGAGGCTTACGTTTTCGAGTCTTAGGGCTTCGTCCAGCATTAGATGATCGTGTTTAAGTTGTTGATGTAATCCACAAAATAGAAGATAGAGAGAACCACGTCGGCGCACACAATGTAGAGGAAGGACTTAATGACGGAACGAGACGTTGCCTTGGGCACCTGGCGGACGTCGCGGGGAATGTTCAAGGCCTGGTAGCAGGCGTTGGTGGTAATGATTGCCCCGAAAACCAGGGGCTTGAGCACGAGGAATATGAAGTCTGTCAGGGTAATGGCGCTGAGAATTTCGTTGCTCAGGTAAGACCATGTGAGCTGGATATTGATGATGTTGCCCGTGAGTAGCACTATGCCCTTGGTCAAAAGGTATCCGGCGCAGATGGCGCTGGTGCTGAAGATGATGTTCATGAAGAACATGGCGATGCATCCGCCGAAAAGGCCCGGCATCACCAGGTAGCGGACGGGGTCTACGCCCATGGTGGCAAGGGCATCCACCTCGGAATTGATGACCATGCTCCCGATGTAGGTTGTGAGAGACGATCCGCTACGGCCTGCAATCAAAAATGCCGTAAGGATTGGCCCCAGCTCGCGGATAATCACCACCACGATAAGGCTACCCACCACGTCGGAAAAGCCCATCTTGCCCATAAGTGAAATCACTTCGATAATCACCACGGTGCCGAACAATGTTGCCACTACAAAAAGCGTCGGGAAAATTTCCACCCCTGTAAAGAATGTCTGGAGGATGATGTTCCTGGTATCCGTCTTAAAACTTCGGCTGGAGGAAAACAGGCTCTTGATGGCTCTCCAAAACAGGGCGGCCTGCTGACCAAGTGAAATGTTCAGCATAAAAAGCCCCAGCTTGTGGAATACCTTTCCGGGCGGGGTCAGTCGTTGCCAGTTTCTATTGTCCTTCTCGTTCTTCATTCTTTTTTAGGGCGTAAAGAATATCCTGCCACAGCTGATCTAGCCCGGTTTTCTTTATGGAGCTTACGCAGAGAGGCTTTTCGTCCAAGTCGAAATTCTGCTGGATAAGCTTTAAGCCCTTGGCCAGTTCAGACTGGTTCACCTTGTCGCGTTTGCTTGCAATCACCAACACGGGGCATCCGGTTGCGCGGATGCTTTCTACCGTTTCGATATCGATGGCGTGGCCCCCATGGCGGATGTCCACCAGGTAGACCAGACCTTTCAAATCCTTGCACTTTTCCACATAGTCGCGGATAAAGACCGACATTTCGTCTCGCAAGGAGTTGGCGACCTTGGCAAACCCTACACCTGGTAAATCTACTAGAAAAAATTCCTTGTTGACTCGAAAAAAATTAAGTTCGTGGGTTTTTCCCGGTGTAGAACTGACTTTGACCAGGTTTTTGCGGCCCATGAGCGCATTCATCAGCGAAGATTTGCCCACGTTGGAACGACCCAGGAAGGCTACCTGGGGTAAATGTTCCTTGGGCAGGCCGCTTAGATTGACCGCGCTTTTGACAAATTCGGCGGAGGTGATTTGAACGCCGCCTACTGTAACTACGGCCTGGGCGGATTTTTTTACTTCAGGACTCATAGGCATACTCTTCCTTCGAATGCTCGGAGCATGGTGATTTCGTCGACAAATTCCAGTTCGCTGCCCATGGGGATCCCGCGGGCGAGCCGTGTGCGCTTGACGTCGATGCCCGTAAGCATACGGTCGATCATCAGGGCGGTGCTGTCTGCCTCGGTGCTTGAACCTAGGGCGAGAACCAGTTCCTCGATGCCTTCGTCCTTGATGCGGTTGATCAGTTGAGGCAAGTGCAAGTGCTCGGGCCCGACGCCGTCCAATGGTGAAATGACTCCGCCCAGCACAAAGTAAAGCCCCTTGTAGATTCCGGAACGTTCAAAGGGGATGATGTCGGAACTTTTCTCTACCACGCAAAGAGTCTTGGCTCCGCGGCGTTCAATGCAGGTGTTGCAGGTGTCGTCTTCGGTAAAGGCGTGGCAGCAGGGGCAGGGGTGGACCTTGGTTGCTGCATTGATCAGGTTGTTTGCAAAACGTTCCACATCGGACTTGCTCTTGGACAGCATGTGGTAAGCCATACGTCGGGCTGTTTTTCGTCCGATGCCGGGTAGGCTTGCAAATTCGCCAATCAGCGCTTCGAGACTTTGAGGTTCCACGTTCATCAGTCGTTTTTCCAGCTGTAGGATTCGGTAATGCAGAATTTCAACTGCGGTGCCGTAATGCCCAGTTCCTTAATGGCGGACTGGATTGCCTGCGTGTCATCAAGTTCTACGGAGTCTGCAAGGCGAAGCAGCTGACCGAGGCTCCCGGTATGGTTCAGCAGGGCGTCTCGCATTTCGTCGTCGTTGGTTGTATCCGGAAGGATGGTTTCTAGCGGTGCCCGGACCAATGCGTCCATACGGCTCAAGAGGCCCGCCATGAATGCCTTGGCGCAAAATTCGTCGTTGTCGGTCTCGATTTCGCGGGCTACCGCCTCGAGGAACTTAGCCCGCTGGCTTGCGTTCTGGAACAAGGGCGATGCCTGCGGTGTGACTCCCATTTCGGGACGGGCGTAAAGCATGAGCATAAGCCATTCGTGAATGTTGCGCATGCCCACCCAGACGATCGCCTCCTTGACAGTCTCGATTTTGCTGTGCTTGGATTCCGAATCGGAATTGACGAAGCGAAGCAGGTTGGTGGCTATGTCCGGACTTTTGCAAAGGTTGTCGCACAGCACTTCCAGGCTGGGGCGAGTGCGCAACAGAAAAATCAACTTGAGGATGGCGGCTGATGTGGCGTCGATTTTTCGTCCGGTGACAAGTTCCGGTTTTGCAAAAAAGAAACCTTGGAAAAAGTCGTAGCCTGCATCTTGGCAACGCTTGAAGGTGGCCTCGTCTTCCACCTTTTCTGCAAGGAGCCTTATGTTGAGAACCTTGAAGAAACCCGCGGCCCTGGTCATGTCCTCCAGGCTGTTGTCCACAACGTCCATCTTCACGTAGTTGACGTAGGGAAACAAGGGCTTGAATCGCTGGATGAAATCTTCGTTGAAAACGAAGTCGTCCAGGGCGATTTCGAAACCCAGGGCCTTGTAACGCTGGATGGCCGCCACGACGGACTCGTCCACCTCTACGTCTTCCAGAACCTCCAGCACAAAGTACTTGGGGTTTAAAAGGCCGAACAAGTTGTCCAGCAGCATGTTGCGGCTGCAGTTGACAAAGGCCTTGTTGTTGCCGAGCAGGCGGTGGATGCCGATATTGTTCAGCACGTTCTCCAGCACCTGTGCGGTGGCCAGCACGTCGCTTGCGATAACCGCGGTATCGCTGGTGGGGGAGTTCCTGAACAGCAACTCGTACGCGAAAATTTTCCCATCCCGATCGAGAATCGGCTGACGGGCGAGATAGGCTAGAGTTTCTAACACTGGCTACCTTCTGCTGATGAGGTGCGGGCTAGATACGGGCGGACTCGATGCCGAAGAGCAAGATGCTGCGGGCACCCGCATCCCACAGCTTGTCCATGATGGCGTTGGCGTCTTCCTGCG
>JABUUR010000249.1 GCA_021443065.1 Fibrobacter sp. | reverse complement strand
GCTTTGATCAGCAGCAATCTTGAAAAGGATGTCCGCAAGGAATCCGACGAACTTTCCAAGAGCGGAAAGCGGGTATCCCGCAATGTCTGGCAACGTATTGAAACGGGATTCTAGAAACAAGAAGTAAACTAGAGGTCTTGGTGCAAGAAAATTTTCGCAGATCCATTCGCAAGATGACGGGCAACAGCGTTCGTCTCTCGGTGCGGCCCAACCGGTCGTCCATGGTGGCGAATTTGTCCCAGTCCATGATGGTCACCTGGTCCATCGTCCTTTACGAACATCTGGACGCCATGATGAACGACCCTTCGGTAAACGTGGGCTCGTCGGAGTTGATTTCTTATAGCGAAACCGCCTGGAAGTTGGCCGATGCCAGTTTCCCCCAGATTATCGCCGATGCCAACAAGTTGTACGACGAGTTCCGCGCCAAGTGGATGCAGCGCTTTTCTACCGACGAGGTCATGCGCCTGCTTTTGGAAAGCGGCGAATTCATGCAGCACGACGAAGAAAAGGGCTGGGTGTTGAACGTAAAGAACAGCAAGCAGGATATTAACGCATTCTACTCCGCCACCATCCACCTGCTGGTAAGCGACGCGGAACCCTTGTTCGTTCGTATGAACGGCCGGGTGATGCAGTTGCAGGAAAAACTTTGCAAGTACTGGCATTCCGAAAGTGCTGTGGATGCGGTGTCCAAGTTGCTCCCCAGTCTGGAAGCCTCGCTCAGGGACAAGGAGAACGCCATGATCACGTCTCTTCGCGGTTCCTTGAACGCCCTTGCGAAAAAGCGCTTTGCGGCGGCCTTTGCTACAAAGGCCCCTGCCCGGTATTATTCGTCGGCAAGCAGTTGCGCCCGCAACGTGGGCCGCTACTGGAACCCCCACTACGCCTACGAAAACGGATTCCTCGCCTTTACAGACGATTTTTGCGATTATGCCCGGGGCCTTACCATCCAGATTATCGAATGGTACCAGAGCAAGTGGGCCTTGTTCCTTCGCGGGTTCTCCCGCGGTCAGTTGAATTTGTTTGAAACCATGGCCTTAGGCAAGGCCTAAAATAAACAGGTAAAAAATGAAAAATGCATTCATGACCACATTGTTGCTCACCATCGTCGGTTTTCTGGTCCTTCTGACCGGGGCCGTCTACTTTGGTGCTCCACTTTTCGGCTGGGTGATTTTGGCTGCCATCTTTGCGGTGTTCCTCTTTGAGCAGGCTCTCGCCCTCAAAAAACTGAAGCAGATTTCTGCAGAGACCGAAATTCTGGAGTCTCTCGAAGGCCGCGGTTCCTACAACGTGCCAGGCGAAGGTATCGTGGCCAAGCGAATCGCCCTTGCCCGTGAACTGCTTTCCAAGAGGATCCGCCTGGATTCTCCCATCGCCTACGAAGTGCTTTGCAGCAATACGGCCATCCCCGTTCCCCGCAGCGCTGGTGGCTCGGTCATTCTGTTGGGCCTGATGGGTACGTTCTTTGGCCTGATGTATTCTGTTGCCACTGCCGGCGGCGCCATCGACAATTCTACCACCCAGGGCACCCTGGACACCATCCAACTCCTTTTCCAGGGCATGAAGGGCATTTTCGGAACGTCTCTTTGCGGTTTGTTCGCTGCCCTTATCTTGAACGGCACCCGCACCATGCTGAACGCCTGCCGCGATAACTTTATGGCCCGTCTGGATGCCATGACCTTGAACATGCAGGGCGGCTCCACCGAAATTGAGCAGAACAAGAACGAACTGGAACGGCTTTTCGATGCGGTGGAAGCAAACCTGAAGGAAATTACCTCTACCGTACAGGAAAGGCTTGGCGGTGTTGTGAAACAGGTTGGCGAAACTCTTTCCACTGCGGTAAGCGGCATGAACGGTTCGATCCAGGCCGCCTTTGCCCCCATGGAAAGCAGCGTCAAGGCTTTGTCTTCTTCCGTGGAATCGATCCCCTCCAAGTTGGATGAAAAATTGAACGGCCTTTCCAGCGCTTTGGATGCAGGGCTTTCGAACATTGCAGGCGGCGTAAAGTCCGGGCTGGACGGTGTCTCCAGCAATGTGGAGAATGCGCTTTCCAAGGTGGCTACCGATGTTAAAACTGCCCTTGACGGTGTGGCCTCGGCCTCGGCTACGGCAATGACCGGCACCACGGAATCCATTGGCGCCTCCGTGGCAGAACAGGTCAAGCAGTCCAACGCCCAGTGGAACGAATTTATGCAGCGTCTGGAAGAGCGCACCAATTCCAATGTGGATGCCCAGCGAGAGGGCCTGGAAACCCTCAAGAACGTGGCACTCCAGGTGGCGGAAAAGGCCCAGGCCGGTTCCGCTGAACTTTCCCAGTCTGTGTCCGAAAAACTGGGAACCCTTTCGAGCGATATCTTGTCTCAATTCCAGAAACTTTACGAAACTTCCGCCGTTTTGCTTGAAGCACAGAAGGCCCTTACGGTCAGCATCGACGAACGGGTGGTGAAGGAGAAGGAGGCGTCCGACGCCTTGGGCGCAAACATTGTCGAAACCGCGGAACTGATGCGCGTGAACCAGTCCGAACTCAGCGCCAACCTGGAAATGCTGCGTGCTGGCCTGGAAACCATTCTTGAAAAGCTTAGCGGCGACACTGCGGAGCAGGCCGAAGAAGAAAACTTCGTGGAACACCTGAACCAGTCCCTGGAAGCATTCCACGAGCGCGCCAGCGAAGTGCTTATGGAAAATGCGGTGAAGACCCAGGAAATCCTGTTGGAAGTCCTGGAACAGAGCCAGCGGTCTCTTGCGGTTCAGCAGCCCAGGGTGGAGGAATAATCCATGCGGTTCCACAAGGACGAAAACAGCAATCCTTGGATGGCCTACACGGACCTTGGCATAGCCTTGGTGTCGCTATTCATTTTGGCATTCGTCGCAATGGCTACCTTGAAGGAACAAAAGGCCGAAGACCTGACCCGCACCGAAGAAGAAGTGTTGACCTGTCAAGAGGAAATGCGTAAAATTGCGGCGGAACGCAACGCGCTTCTTTCCAAGAGTTTACAGACTTCCATCGAGGCTGGCCTCATTGCCCTTGAAGGGGGCAAGATCCAGATCCAGGCCAGTTTTCTGTTCCCTATCAACGGGGCGGACCTGACCCCCGAAGGAGTGGGCGTTATCAAGGGCATTAGCAAGGGCCTTTTGGAAGCGCTGGACTCTACGGACGTGATCATGGTCAGCGGCTTTACCGACGATACTCCGGTGAAATCCAAGACGTACACCAACTGGAACCTTTCTACGGAACGTGCGGTGAACGTGGTAAAGACCTTGATTAAGGAAGGTTTTCCGCCGGAACGCCTGTTTGCCGCGGGTTTCGGCGAGCACCAGCCCAAGTATCCCAACGACAGCGATGAACATCGCCGCCTGAATCGTCGTGTGGAAATCGGCGTCACTCCCTTGCAGATGATGGAAAAGAATTAGATGCAGGAACGGTTGGAAAATCTTCGCCAGGAAATCGACGCTATCCGCAGGAGCGGAAAACTCTCTCATTGGCGTATGGTCTATGCCGACAACCTGCTTGTTCGCGCCGGCGAATACGTGGCTGTAGACCGCCTGCCCGAAGCGGGCATGGTGGCGCAAAAGCTGGACCGCTGGATTGCTACCCACAAGCCTAAGACCGACGAAACCGACCGCTTTTCAGAAACCCCTATGGTATTTTGGAACGAAAAACTTCTGGGCGGCATTTCAGACCAGATAAAAAAGACTTTGACCGACAAGCGCATGCTTATTCCCAATACGGAACGGGACATTACTTTGCGTCGCCTGAACCAGGTGGAAGCTTGGATCGGGGAGGGAAATTTCTTGGCGGCCCACGAAGAACTTTTGTCTTTGCGCGGGGCCTTGATTGCCCGACTCCGCCGTAGTTATCGCGCCCGCCAGTCGGTGGTGGCGGCCTATCGGCAGGGAACCCTGCCCGAAGATTCCCTGGTGGGGCCTTACAATGCCCGCCATACGCTGGAAGAAACTTTCCATGTGGTGGGGGAACGTGACCCCATCTGGATCGAGGATTTCCTGGAAATATACAACGATCTGTTCCGCATCGTGGAACGCCTTGTCCCTCAAGAAAAGAAATAACCCGTCCCCCGTATTGTTATCTTCTCTCCTCCGTAATTATCGAAAAGTCTTGGGGAGCCTGACTTTTCGTTAGGTGTCCAGGGGGAGTATCTCCCCCCTACGTCATCATTATGTCATCCCGGGCTTGCCCCGGGATCTCCCCCTACGTCATCATTGTGTCATCCCGGCCGCATTCAATCTGTCATCCCGGGCTTGACCCGGGATCTCTCTCCTGTCAACCTGCCCCGGGCTTGATCCGGGGAGCCGGGATCTCTGCTTTATCACACGAATTGTACTACGTATCAAATGCTGGGCTCAAAAGTAAAAATGCAAGCA
>JABUUR010000300.1 GCA_021443065.1 Fibrobacter sp. | reverse complement strand
CGGACTTTTCTAGAAGGCACAGGCAATTCTCAACAAACTAAAAAGAGGTCTTCCATCGGGAAGGCCTCTTTTTTAACTAGATTTCAAGTATGCTTCTTCGCGTACCTGATTTTTACCGTGACTTCAAATGCCTTGCAGACAAATGTACCGACACCTGCTGCGTAGGCTGGGAAATCGACGTAGACAAACGCAGTTTGAACAAATACAAAAAATGGTCCAATAAAATTACTGACAACTGTTCACGGGATTCGATTGATGAACAGCGCATAAAATTCGCCCAGAAGATTTTAGCAAATATTGAAGACAGGCATTTCAAGTTGTTGCCCGGAGACCGCTGCCCGTTTTTGACGGACGACGGCCTATGCGAAATGATTTGCCACCTGGGATGTGGAGGAACGGACTGCGACGAATCCGGAGAGAACGTGCTTTGCGACATTTGCAGGGAACATCCCCGATTTGTGGAGGTGTACGGCGATATCATGGAAAAAGGCCTCGGCCTTTGTTGTGAGGAGGCCGTAAGGCTTTTGCTGGCACATCGCCGTAAGGAAGATCCATCCAAATCAAGCACCGGAATCAAGTTTGTAGAGACGCAGGTCGACGACGAACCTGACGAAATGCCCGAGGGCGCCCAAGAAGCCCGGGATGCAATCTTTGAAGAACGTAACACAATCTTCAGCATTCTCAACAACACCAGCGTCCCTTTGAATCAAAGGCTGATTGAAATTCTTGACTTTGCCGAAGCCGTTTCTGACGACGAGAACATGGACAAAGATAATCGCGGAGACAACAAAGAGCAAGCATTGTCCCACGAGGATGTAAAACAAAGCTGGATCAGGATTCTTGAAGAGGGCGAAAGTTTCGGACCCCCATGGGACGCCGCATACCAACGGATAATCCGCAGGGGTACGACTCCAAAAGATTCGCAAGATAAAAATCCGCATAAACTTTTTTCAGACGACGACGGAGCCCGCATAATTGCCTATATGATTTTCCGTTACTACACCAAAAGCCTTTTTGACGGGGACAGTTTGACCAAGGTGCAATTCAGCATTTACTTCTGGATTGTTCTTAAGCATTTCGGCAACGAACTGTCCGCAGACACTCCCGAGGGAGCCGACCTGATGACACGCAAAATCAATGCGGTCAAACTGTTGAGTAAACAGACGGAATACTCCGAAGAAATCATGGAAATCCTTGCAGACAATTTCTATGGCAATCCAGCATTCTCGGTAGATCAATTCCGCAGAATACTCTCCGACGAAAATGCCGCTACATGCTAACGAACTTTTTCACTCCGACCATGGTGGCAATGCCACAAATTGCCAAAGACACAGCCAACGTCACCACGGGAATCAACATTGCGCCAAGGAACTCCTGATAAAAGAATTGCACAGCAAGCAGCATGGGGACCACAAGGAATAAAGAACTTTGGGTTGCAGAACGGACGCTTTTAGCATTCAAGGATATCAGCAATGTGAACGTTGTCACCAAAAAGCAAACTGATGCAGAGCCCAAAAAAGAGGCGACAACAGTCGCACCACCCATCATGGGGTGAGAAAACCAGTAAACAAGAATAGCCAACAAAGAGAACACCAGGGAAAAAGGTAAAACCGCCAGCAATTTTCCCCAGAAAACAGCGGCGGGTTTTACGGGCGAAAGTTGAAGCAGTTCCAGAGAATTGCGTTCCCGCTCCCCCGCAAAACTATCTGCAGCCAACGGCGCCCCCATAGGTGCCATCAGGCAGCCCAGTAAAAGCGCCATGTAGCCTTCTAGGCCTTCCATAATCTGCCCACCGTAGCGACCCACGGCAATTCCCTGGGAGGCAACCAAAATCACCGGAGGAATCAAGAAAGGAATCCAGAAGCGGGGCTCCCGGAAAATCAGTCGCAACTCATGACGCATCACATGGAAAATCATTGTTTGCAATAATAGAAAAAAGTGCTTTCACACCCTCTATTACTCGGAGTCCCGAAGGCATCGTAACGAGTATCCGTAATACTTGCCAATGTTTTCCTTCAGCACTCCTCCGTTATCATAATTGAAATTCTCGTGGTACGCATAGTAGGTACTGTACTCCGAAGCGTTCCACAATTGGGCGTAAAAGCCCAAATCGCCGAACGACCCGTTGACGCTCCTGTTGCCCGCAGGCAGCACAACGAATCCATACAGGTCTACACCCCGCGTCGATGTTTTGCCTTTCCACTTGTCCGTAGATTTCAGGTAAACGCCAGCATCGCTTTTGCCGCCAATGTTGGTGTAAAGGGTATCAAATTCCGCAGTGGTGGGCACGTGCCAGCCTTCGGGGCAGATGCCCCTGTGGGGTATGTTCGGAAAACATTCAACACCATAACCACAACCGCTTTCCGATTCGCTTAAGTTTGCAACCTTGTTTTTCGCATCCACAACACCGGCACTGTCCATGACGGCACTCCAGGTGTAGAGTCTGCCGTATGTATCGCAATTACCAGGATCTCCTTCATAGCACCAGCTTGTGGAATCATCTTCGTATTCGCGACCGTTGTAAACGTACTTGTATGGCACACCCTTGTAGGCGTAGTTCAAGTTTTCGGCCATCCAGGTCTGGTCACCAATTTTTACGGTCTTGTAAGTGTTGCCATCTCGGTCATCTTTCAAAATTCCAAATTCAACCCCAGTGGCATACCACCTGTTGTCTTGGCAAGTTACGGGAATGCCATCGTAGACCGAGGTTTCCCCATCTGTACAAGATTCCAAAATAGAATTGTCGCTAGAAGAAGAACTTTCTGCGCTGGCAGACGAATTAACGCCTCCGCTGGACGAAATTGAGTCTTCCCCGCTTAAAACAATCCACTCTCCATCTCCGCAGAGGAAGTCAGCACCTTCATCTTCTACATAGAAACGGTCTCCTTCGCTATTGGAACTGCACTTGGGCAGGTCGTCTTTAGTTTCCACAATCTTTGCAGTAGATTCGGAAGCATCCTTATCCTTTGCGCCTGTGCTTTTGTCGCCACAAGCAGCTAGCGTAAACGCACATATCAAGGAAACAGTCCCGAGGTAAAGCAAAAAACATTTTTCAATCTGCTTTTTCAAATTCATGGACAACTCCTGTGAAAAAATGCACACGGCGATTAATTAATATACATTCACAAAAGGCTGGTGTCAAATAAAATTTGGGCGCGAGATTTCTATATTTGGTATGTACAAAAGGAGGCTCTATGCCCGCTAAAGGTGAACACAACAAATGGATAGCCCTAGCCCTTTGCATTCTGCTGGGCTACCTCGGCCTGCACCGTTTTTACGAAGGTAAAATTTGGACAGGCATTCTTTGGCTTTGCTCCGGCGGACTTTGCGGCGTAGGCATTATTGTAGATGCCATTATTATCGTTATGAAACCGGAGCATTACTAAGGACGCCCCCAATGAAACACTTGTTTGTCATTGCCACCGGCAGTGCCGGAAAAATTCGAGACTTTGCCCACATTTTAGGAACAGACCACTACGAATTCAAGACTTTAAAAGACATCGGGTTTGACGGAGACATTGTAGAAGACGGCAACTCCTTTGCAGCAAACGCCATCATCAAATCAAGCGTCACCGCCCAATGGCTTGCAGGCAAAGGCATCGAGGCCACAGTCCTCGCCGACGACTCCGGACTGGAAGTTTTCGCAATCAACGGCGAGCCAGGCATTTACAGCGCCCGCTACGCAGGGGACCATGGCAACGACAACGCCAACAACGATAAACTTCTGTCCAAACTGCAGGGTATCGAAAACCGCTCCGCCCGCTATTTCTGCGCACTTTCCCTCCAGAAGGTTGTTCGAGGGGAAGACGGCAAATTCACTGTGACAGAGCCCAAGATTTACGAAGGGGAATGCCGCGGAGCCATCAACCACACGCCCGTAGGAGACATGGGTTTCGGATACGACCCGTTGTTCGTACCCGATGGCGAAACCCGCACCTTCGCCCAGATGGAACTTGAAGAAAAAAAGGCCATCAGCCACCGCGGAAACGCCATCCGCGCCCTGTACATAGACATAAAAGAATAGGGTCTACAAAGTTTTCTTTCGTACTGGAAACGCCTTTCCAGTAAACCAGACTACAATCAAGCAAGAATAGATCCCCGCTCCCCGGAGCAAGCCCGGGGCAGGCTTAGGCCGAGATGAAGCATTTCTTAGCGCTTTAGCGCTTAGAAAGACTTGTCCACGTAGTGGATGAAATGCCAAGGTGGACGGGATGACACGCCAAAGGGAAGACGAATAGTCTAGCAGAAAACCACCTATGACGCTACCTACAAACCTCTACCTACCACTTTCAGAGGGGAGCTGAAATAAGTTACTAAGCAAAACAATTCGCAGCGACCGAAGGGAGCGAGGACCGTTTTGCGTGTAAGCTTATTCAGCGACCGATTT
>JABUUR010000230.1 GCA_021443065.1 Fibrobacter sp. | reverse complement strand
TTTCGACGGTGCTGTCCTTTGGGGATGGCGTACTGTTTGCAATGGGGGATGCAATGACACTGTCTGCCACGGTGCCCTTAACATGGGCTGAATCAGATTCTGTGGACACGACGCTGACCGAGTCGTTAACGGATGTCTTTTCTGCGGGAATTTCTTGTGCAATAGACAAACCTACAGTGAATGCAATGGCGGAAAGAAAAAAGGTAACTTTCATTATTGGACCTTGTAGGATTTGGTTGCAGTTAAGACGGAACCGTTTTTCATAATCACTTGAACGGTAACGTTTGTTGTGGTACCGTGCTGCAGTTCTAGTTGGTAATCAAAGATGTTGGATTGAAAATCCGAGGGGCGCAGAGTGACCTTTTTGCCCTTGTGGGATATGGTTATGAGCTTGATATAGCGCGGGTCGTTGTCGGGGATGTTCGTAATCTTGAAAGAAATCTTCTTGAAAATCACGTTGCTAGAATAACCCTGGGGTGGGCTGGGGACGCGAATGTTTTGCTGCCCAGAGCCTCCATCGAATACGATGGTGTGCTTTCGGGGAGGAAAACATCCCAATTCCTTTGTAATACGGCTGCTGTTGCCGGCCATGTCCGTTACATTGAAAGTATACTTGTGAACGCCGTTTACCAGTTTTTGCTGGATGATTGCTTTTTCCTTGTAACGAGCGCTGACATTTGCTGTTTCGTTGTCGATGGTGTAACTGTAAATGACCTCGTCTTCATAGATGTCGTCTAGGTCCAACTTAATGTAACATTTTAAGGAGTCCTTTGCCCTGATGGCCAAAGTGGGGGCGACGGTGTTCGTAAACTTGCTTGTCTTATCCACATCTACGTCGAGGACCATGGTTTTTGAACCTAAAGTCTTGGAACTGTATTCTACAATGATTTGCTTTTCGTTCCAGTTGTGCTTTCTTTCAGAAATGTCGATGATGTGGGTGAATTGCCCGTTTACGCTGGTGGGAACCAGGTTGGGAGAGGAATAGGTTCCCATTTTTACATATAAGGTAGCGGATGAATCCTTTGTACTAAAAGCTCCTTCGACAATGGCGACCGCAGGGTTGCTTACTAGAATGGGAGAATCGGTGAAAATTGTCAAAAGTTGTTCATTCTTCATCGCAGTAGAATCAACATTGGGAATACCTATGTAATTGGTCGAAAGTTGCCCGCAGGGAATGTGCAAGGGACCAACCTGGCATGTGATTGAAAATTTCTTGTTCCCAATGGCATCGATAGCCCAATTGGGTGTGAACTCCATTTCGTTTCCCTTGGCTTCATGCTTTTCGCCGGAGATTTCGACGGAATCGGCCACTTCGCATTTTCCCTTGATGGTTACCGCTGTGTCGGAAACCTGGTCGGGGAGTGCCGGGAAATCGCATTTCAACATTTCCTTGGCAATCTTAACTGCATTGTCCAGTTCCAAGTTCTTTTCGATAATGAGTTTGTTGAGGGAGTCGATGGTAAGTGTGGTGTCGTTTAAAATTTGTTCAATGATTTTGTATAGGTTTGAAGATCCGGAGTTGCTCAGGTCAAGGACTATCATTTCATCACCATTGGGTATGGCCGTTTGACCGCCGTTGATGGTCGTGGATTTGCCGTTCATCATGATTTCGAGTTGGCCGTTAAGGAGGGTTGCCACAAGCTTTCCGCCGGAGGTTGTGCCGATCATACCCTCGGTACCGCGTATCGCTGCCACTGCCGTACCTGTCTTGAACTTGATGGAACTTTCCTTGCTGGACTGCTTTTGCACGTCAAATCGGATTTTCCCTTCCTTGATGTCCGTGGTGGAAATGTTTTTTCCGTCCTCGGATACGAGTTCAGCCACCGAAACGATGGATTTTTCTTCGATGGCAATGGCACTTCCGTCGGGGAGTCCGATGGTAATCTCGGATTCCAACATGGTTCTGATTAAATCGCCTTCGTGTATCTTGTTTCCGATTCTGGGCTTTGTCCCATCGGGAAATTTTGTGTTACGAAGTTCCACGTCTCCGATGACAGAACGAACCTTGCCGAAACTTGTGGCGGCTAGGGAATTGGCTACGGATATTGCCAAAAAAAAGCACAGGAACCTAAAAATACGTGAAAACGGCATATCACCCCTTGTAAGAGTAACTCATTTATTCAAAATATATTTATAATTAGAAACAACTGCGGATTGCGTAAGCGCTGTAGTGAAAAAAAAGGTATGTTTTTTAAACAAAAATGGAATAATTATGGACGTAGAAGAATTGACCGTTGCCTTCAGTGACGAAGAATCCGGCGAAGACGTAATCAAGGAATTGGACAAGGAGATCCTTTCCAAGGGAGCATGGCCCACCGTCATGTTTCTTTACCAGGAAAAGGATCCCAAGACCAACGACTTTGGCGAACCTAAGGTTTCTCTCCGTCGTTACCGCAAGATGAACGGTATGTTCAAGGCCCAGGGCAAGTTCAAGATTACAGGAAAGGCCCAGGCACAAGCGATTATCGACGTCCTAAAGAAGTGGTACAACATATAATGCCTGACCCTGCTAAAAAGAAAGCCACCCAGGTGGTTTCCCAGTACAATATCCAGTTCCTCTTGGAAGGCGATATTGACGTTTTCCCTTACAAGGACAAGTTCGAAAAGATGGCTCGCAAACTTCTTGCCGAAGAAGACAAAGAGAAGGATGTGAACATCGTACTTTGCTCCGATGAATTTGTTCGCGAAATGAACAAGAATTATCGTGGCCTGGACAAGGTGACCGATGTGCTTTCTTTCGAATGGCACGCAGATTTTCCCGGTGAACCGGAAATGCTGGGCGAAATCTACATTGCCCGCGAGCAGGTAAAGCGCCAGGCTCCTGAATACGGAAACACGTTCTATGCCGAAATGAAACGTGTCATTGTGCACGGGCTGTTGCATCTTTCGGGCTACGACCACATCAAGGCTGCTGATCGCAAGGTGATGCGTTCCCGCGAATGCGAGTTTCTCGGGCTTGATCCCTACAAGGAGAAAGACTAATGGAATCTCCAGAAAGTTGGGCTATCGCCTTTTTAGTCCTTTTTGTCTTCGTTTCCTTTTCGTTCTCCCTGGTCAAGGCCTCGTTCAGCGCCATCTATTCCAAGCGCGATGCCAAGGACCGTGAAGGCCGTGAGGAGAATGTTGCCGCCCTGGTGGAACAGGGAGGCTTTAACGAAACCATTTCCATCGGTCGGATTTTCTGTAACGTCGGAAGCGGCGTCCTTGGTTTTTACCTGTTCGAATTGATTCCCTGGGACTGGATCCAGCAGTACTGGGTGCTCGCCTTTGTGGCCTACATCATGGTTGCCTGTTTCTTTATCTATACGGTTACCGTTTTCCTTGCGAATTTGCTGGGCAATCTGAAGCCGGATACCCTGGCCGTGGTGCTGATACCCCTTTACCGCTACATTCGTCTGCCTTTCATGATTCCGGCAAAAATTTGCCACACCGTGTTCGTGAAATCATTGGCCGGCATGGGCTACGACTCCAAACTCAGTTTTTTGCCCGAAGAACGTCGCGATGCGGTCCAGGCGGATATGTCCGATGATGATGGTGAAAACAGCGAGGGCCTTGAAAAAGAAGAACGCCAGATGATTCTGAACATCTTCGATTTCGTAGAGACTCCTGTCCGCGAAATCATGACTCCCCGCGTTGACATGTGCGCCATCGATGTGGATACATCCCTGGAAGAATTGGTGAAGGTCTTGAACAGTGAACGTCATTCACGCCTGCCTGTGTACAAGGAAACCGTGGATAACATCGTGGGCATTCTTTCGAACCGTGATTTCTTGGAATGGTACACGGAACACGGCTCCGAAACTTTCGACATCATGAAAATCGTGATGCCGCCGGTGTTCGTACCCTACCATAAGAAAATCGATGATTTGCTGACGGAACTCCGTAAGACAGGAAACCAACTGGCAATCGTCGTGGACGAATACGGCGGAACAGCAGGCCTTGTTACCTTGGAAGACATCTTGGAAGAAATTGTCGGAGAAATTCGCGACGAAGACGACGTGGACGAAGACGAAGATGTGCAGAAATTGAAAGATGGACGCTACATCCTCGACCCGCTGATGACACTTTCGGACTTGGAATATGAACTCGGTGTTGAACTGGAGGCCCCGGAAAATTCCCATGTGGAAACTTTGTCCGGCTTGATTCAGGCTACCTTGGGCGTTATTCCCTCCCCAGGTGCAGAGGTTTCCATAAAGGGCTATACGTTCCGCGTGCTGAAAATGGACGGAACGCGCATGGAAAAGGTCTTGATGATCCCACCGGGAAAGGCGAAGCCCAAGGGAGCTCCTCGTACACAGGCCTTCAAGACGCTGGATCCTTAGTGACTGGCGTGAGTATCCCCGCATGTCATCCCGGCCCCAGCGTTTGTCATCCCGGGCTTGCCCCGGGATCTACACTCCGTC
>JABUUR010000433.1 GCA_021443065.1 Fibrobacter sp. | reverse complement strand
GGTGCCATCGTCTAGTGGTCCAGGACACTGGCCTCTCACGCCGGCAACGAGGGTTCGAGTCCCTCTGGCACTATAAAAAAGATAAACAAGCCACAATGCCTATAAAATATGGTGTTGCGGCTTTTTTAATGTTTGTGTTTTTGTTTGTTGTGTTCCAACCTGGAATACGGATTTTGTTCCAGTTTGGAACATTCTTTTTCGCCCATAAGCACCGGTGAAACTTACAAAAACATTTCCTTATAACTTTTTTTTTACGAAAATGGTGAAAAAAAATTTTTTGTGTGAAATAAAGCATATATTAGGGGAGGATAGGGATTTGGTAAAAAATTAATGCGCTTATTTGATGAAAAAATAGTACTCAGATTGTTCTTGATGTTTGCAGGCATATTCTTTGCCGCATTCATTCCTGAGATTATAGAAAGCACCAGCAACGTGTTTTTCGTTGTTCCCTATATCTTTGCGAACATTTTCCTGATTGTGGTGGCCATAACGTACAGGTTCCCCCTGATCGGCAGCCGCCGCAAAATGCGTCATGACGTGACCATCGCCCAGCCCCACACAGGGGCGCTTCCGGTTCGCGATGTCCAGAAGGACCTGGCCGAAAAGAATGAGATGTTCCAGATGATGGTGGATATTTCTTCAAGCGGCTTCTGGACCTTCGACGCGGCGACGGGCAAGGTTTACTGGTCCCAGAAGGCTGTCGCCTTGCTTAAGGCCGACCCTGCAAAGGTTGACGATTCCTTTGATTTTTTGAAGTCCCATATCCTTGAAAGCGACTGGATGCATTTTAGGGATGCCTTGAATACATCCATGGAACAGGGCGAAAACTTTTCCTTGAATGTGACTTTGCTGCAAAAGTCCTCCAAGGAACACCGTATCCAGATTTCCGGCAATGTTCAAAAAAGCGACGAGGGCCGCCCCCTTCGCATTATCGGTGCCATTAACGAATGCGCGGAGCAGGCGACTTCCGAAAAGCAGGATTACTACGTTTATCGAGATCCCTTGACCGGAGTTTACAACCGCAAGTTCTTCCTGGAAAAACTGAAAATCGATGTGGATGTGACGCTGGAACGCCCGGACTATGTTTTTGCCGTGGCGCTTCTGGATATCGACAGTTTCGGTGCAATCAACACTTCGTACTCCATCAATGTGGGGGATTCTCTCCTGCGTATCGTGGCCGACCGTATCAAGTCCCAGTGCAGGCCGTCGGATACCATCGCCCGCATCGGGCCCGATGTTTTTGCCATAGTGCTCCACGACATTCAAAGCGGAGATTACGATGCCGATGTATTGCCTTTGGTCCGCAAGATCCATAATGCGGTAAAAATGCCGGTGCAGATCGAAGGCCGTGATATCTATATCAGCGTTTCCATGGCGGTTGCCTTGAATCGGGATGTGGACTGCGTGGAAGATGTCATGGCCAACGCCACCTCCAGCCTCCGCGAAATGAAAAAGAGCGTGAACCACGGGGGTATCCAGTTCTTCAGCGGCGGAATTCGTGAAAAGGCCATGAGGCTTTACAAGTTGGAATTCGAAATTCGCAGGGCGATCCAGGCCCAGGAATTCGTGCTGATGTACCAGCCCATTATCGACATTTCCAACGGAAACCGCATTGCGGGCTTTGAGGCTCTTGTCCGGTGGAGACAATCCGAGCAAGGCTATATTTCCCCTGCGGAGTTCATTCCCATTGCCGAGGAGACCGGCTTGATCATCCCCATGGGGGCGTTGATCTTGCGGATGGCTTGCAAGCAGGCAAAACAGTGGGTGGACTTGGGTTACGAAAATATACAGGTGGCTGTGAATTTTTCTGCAAAGCAGTTCGCCATGGACAGCATGCTGGACGACATTAAAAAGGTATTGCTGGAGACAAATCTAAACCCCAGGAACTTGAAACTGGAGATTACGGAATATACGGCGGTTTGCGAGGCGGAAAAGACCATCGAAATCATGAAGGCCCTTTCCAGCATGGGCCTCCAGATATCTATCGACGACTTTGGAACGGGCTACAGTTCCCTGTCTTACTTGAAAAGGTTCCCCATCCATACGCTGAAGATGGACAAGTCCTTTGTAGACCACGTGGCCGAAGACGAGGAAGACGCCGCCTTTGCTCGGATGGTCATCGGCATTGCCAAGTCCTTGAACCTGGACCTTATCGCCGAAGGTGTGGAGCAGGAAGACCAGTTGAATTTCCTGCGTAACGAAGGTTGCCGCCTGATCCAGGGGTTCTATTTCAGCAAGCCCCTTCCCCCGGATCTAGCCCTTGGGTACCTCAAGGAACATTACGAACCTGCTCTGGAAATGACCCAGGAATAATTTCGTTTAATCCGCCCCGGCCTCCGAGCTTTTGTCATCCCGGCCACCGCGCCGGGATCCCTTCCGTCATTGCAGGTTGTCATCCTGGCCTAAGCCTGCCCCGGACTTGATCCGGGGAGCCGGGATCCCTTTTGTTGTCCAAGTAAAGTCTAGATTCCGTAGCAGTTGCGGGTGTTCTCGCGGCATTGCCTGTAGAGTTCTTCTACGGGTATTTTTTTTACATCGGCAAGCATTTGGGCGGTGTAGGGAATGAATCCGGAATGGCAAGTTTTTCCGCGATGGGGGACGGGGGCCATGTAGGGTGCGTCCGTCTCCAGCAGAATCTGGTTGTAAGGCACCAGCATGGCGGCATCCCTAACGTTCTGTGCGCTTTTGAAGGTGACGATGCCGGTAAAACCTATGAATACGTTGGCGTTTAGGGCCAGCAACTCTTCTACGAATTCCGGGGAACCCGTAAAGCAGTGCACATGGATATTCCTGTTCTCGAGATTTGCGCTTCGCAGCATAGCCAGGGCGTCGTCGTCGGCCTCCCGAAGATGGAATACCAGGGGCTTTCCGCTTTCGATTCCAATGTCCAGCTGGCGTTCAAACAGTTTGCGCTGCTGTGTTTTCTTGTCGGCTCCGTAGTGGTAGTCCAGCCCGATTTCGCCGCAGGCCACGCACTTGGGGTGCTTCAACAATTCTGCAACTCGTCCCACGTCGGCAGGGGTGGCAACGTCCACATACTCGGGATGGATTCCGAACGCCCCGTACACAAAACTGTACTTCTCGATGATTTCCACACCGCGGTCCAGGTCCTTGGGGTCGCATGCCACGTGGACGAACGCCTCGGGCATACGCAGGTTGGGGTCCGGCTCCTCGGACTTTGAACTGCTCCAACTCTTCTGGCTTTTCAAATCCGGAATGGGGAAGGCTTCGCCCTGCATATCGCCTTCGCGGGCTGCGTCCGTGGCAGACTGCAACCTTGCAAAAAGGCAGTCCAGGGTTTCGGCGGAGTATTCCTCGTAGGCGTCCAAGTGGCAATGGGTATCGACGAACATAAACGCAGGCAGGCTTAATAGGTGACTTCCATGACTTCGTAGGTAATAACGCCCTTGGGGGCCTGGACCTGCACTTGTTCGCCCTGCTTTTTGCCCAACAGGGCTTCTCCTACCGGGGACTTCATGCTGATCTTGCCTTGCAGCGGGTCGATCTCCTTCTCGCCGACAATGCTGTAGACTCGCTCGCGTTTGGACTTGATGTCCTTGAGTTTGACGGTTGCACCAAATTTGATGGAGCCGTCTTCGGGGGCGGCGTTCTCCACGATTTTTGCTCCGTCCAGGATACGGTCCAGTTCTCTAAGCCGGCGGTCGATTTCGCGGACACGCATGCGACCGTACGTGTAGGCCGCATTTTCACTGCGGTCTCCTTCGGCGGCGGCGGCTTGCACCTGGTTGATCATGGCGGGGCGTTCCACGTACTTGAGCTGTTCCCATTCCGCCTTGAACTTTTCAAAACCTTCTTTGGAAATCAAATGTTTCATGTTTTAAATTTAGAAATATGTCGTTTTGAATTGTAAATTTTTACTATCTTTGGTACGATTATGAGCGTATTGGAAAAATTGCCTAAAAGAAGACAAGAACCTAAGTATAAACGATTGAGTAGAATCTACTACAACCGCATGTTCCCCAAGAATCAAGATGCTCTTCGTGTTGCCATATCTGTTTTTGCCGGTGTGTTTATCGGAATTTGGCCTACAATCGGTGTTGCGATTCTTTTGACCATTGCATTCTGTGCTGCATTTAAACTTCCCAAGGTGCCAGGGGTGGTGGCCTCCTTTGTGGCCAATCCCTTTACCCAGTTTGGCTTCTTTTACCCCGCAGGGTATTTTATAGGTTGCAGCATTGTGGAACCTGATAAAATCAATTTCGACTTCTTGTCCGAAATGGAAGGGCTGTCGTTCAAGAACTGCGTTACGGTGATTAAAAACCTGACCCAGAATGCTCCGGACCATTTTTTGGCCTTTTTAATTGGCATTACCATTGTGGCTGCCGTATTTGCTGCTATATTTTTTGTGATGGCCTACTTTGTGGTGAGCTACCGTCGTAAAAAGTGGCTGGCTGCCAAGACCGCATTTGT
>JABUUR010000034.1 GCA_021443065.1 Fibrobacter sp. | reverse complement strand
CTGCGGGGCGATTTCTTCTTTCGCTAGCCGATCGCCAGCAATCGACAATAGCGATTTTATTTTTTTTTGCGTTTGCCCGCGGCGGCCTTTTTGCCCTTATCCGTCGCAGCCTTGTCCACTGCGGTCTTTTCCGTGGCGGAGGCTTTTTTGTCCTTGCCAGCAGAGGCCTTGTCCGCCGCAGGCTTTTCTGCAGCAGCCTTTTCCTCGGCGGGAGTTTCCTCGGCAAGATTTTTCGCAGAGGCTTTTTCCTTGCAGAGCACCGCCAGGCTGTCCGATTCCGCAGGGGCGTTTTCCTTTACGCCTGCGAGAATGGAATCGCAATCCACATCCTTGGGCTTGACGGCTTCTTCGGCTGCCACTGCTGCCTTTTCAGCCTTTTCAGCCTCCGCCTCGACCCGCTTCAAATCCTCCTGGGCGCGAACAACGGCCTGCTGGGCTTCCGTTACCGCATCCTTGGCCTTCTGGATGTTGAGCTTTGCGAGTTCCGCAGTGGCGCGGGCCTTCTTGGCAATTTCGTGGGGGTCCGCATTGATGGAGTCTTGCACAGGGTCAGAGCAGACCAGGTTCACGTCGCCCTTGCGGCCGTCGTGGCATTCCATCTTTCCCTTGAACTTACCCATCTTGTAGGTGCCCCACTGCTTTTTCTTGAGGCGTTCCGTATAGCAAACCGCAGAACCTGGCAGCCATTCATAGCAGGTATCCTTCACAGACCAGAAGGTGATCAGGCCGTTGGGCAATCCCTGGTGGAACACGCCACCGAAATCGCCGAAATCAACAAAGCCTTCCAGGTTACCGGCGTTAAAAGTCAATGCCACCTTTTTCTTTTTAAAGGGGTTGTTGATTACGGTTCTTCCGTAAAGTTCGCCACGCTTGACAGGCATTTCGGCCATCACAAAGCCGTCGGCACTGAACATGCGGGCGTTACCGTTGGCCATGCCCTGATGGTACGGGACTTCAAGGTGCTTAAAGTAATACTGGGGCTTGTCGGGGTTCACGCCGTCATCTACGCTGGACTTGTAAAAATAGGCATTGCCTTCGCGAACGCCGTTCTTGTAGTTGGCGGTCCAGCGGACCTTGCCCCAGTTTTCACCCTGGCGGGAGGGATAGGAGGGGTCGTTCATATAGCCGATTTCTTCACCCTGCATTTCGCCCTTGTCGTCTACATGACGGACGTTTTCCACATAACCGTTAAAGGAGAACCCGGTAAGCACACCGTTGTCCAGGCAGCGTACATCGCTATAGTCGGTAAAACGAAGTTCGGCCTCGGGCAATAGTTTTTTAGGGAGACCGGAAATGCGGAAAACGGAGGCATCCTTTTTCTTAGGAGCCCAGGGGCGTTCATGGACATTCAAAAAGCAGGTAATGTCCTTGGCCCGATCCGCACGCTGGTTGAAGTACTCTCCAAAGGGGGTCATTTCCCAGCCTTCGTCAAATCCGAGAGGTATCGAACCTGCCATGGAACGGCCGTCTACGAAATCCGACAGGGACATGGTGACCTGGCGGATATTGTCCATGCACTGTTCCAAGGCACTTCCCTGCAGACAGGAACCGTCGGGGCAAGGAATGATGTGGGGCCTGGGAGCGCCAAAGACCTGGGTAACGGGGCCGTTCTCGATGGCCTTGAAGCAACCGCAAAGAGCGGAATTATCGTCGGCGGCACCAAAGCTCGCCCTGACATCGGGAGCCAGGCGAGTCACCTTTTCTACCCAACAGTCAAAGTATTCCTGGTTAGCGGCAAAAGCGGAGGTGGTAAGCATGGAAACCAGGACTGTTCCAAAAATTGCGGACACAGCCGGAGTGAGGGCAAACTTCGTAGTTTTATGATTCATATCACAGAATTTAGATTTATACAAAGCCGATGTCTTGTAAATTATCGTTAATGCAGCAAGAAAAAGCCCCTTTCGAAGGTCTATCGACGATCTTTCCATGGACTTTTGAAGCCATTCAGAAGTCAAAGAACTTTTGTCAGCATGGGGACCACGTCCAATTTCCGGCTCAACCGATGTTCACAATAGATAACCCCGGGGCGAAGGGAGGGGCCGAAAGCCGATTCCGCCGCATTTTTAGCAAAAGCAGGGGCATCGGAGCCAAGGGGCGCCCCATTGTAAAGAATAAAGGAATGTTCCAAATAACCCACGCGGCAAAACATCAGCCCCCTCCCCTCCATAACCTTCAACATGCGGTCCAAAAAGCATTCGATGGTCTCCGGATGGTCCCAGTCCATGCTCCCCAGGCGAAATTGAACCCCGTTGATGCAATAATCCTTGGCATCGCTGTCAAAAATTTCCTCGTCAGTCATCCCGTCGAAATTTTTTGCGGCCCGGGACATCCCCTCGTAAATCTTCTGGATTTTTTCCCATTCTTCATGGTACGTTATGTTATCTGCAACAGCCAGGAGGTTCACCAATTCATTGTAGACCATGCGGTCTACTTCGGTACACGTGACCTTTACCAGGTTCAGGGTATCCGTCAAGAGACCGGCCAAAAGAATTCTAGCCACGGTGGGCGCAATCTCTACTTCCAGTTCCCTGAAGCTCGTGTAGACGATACTGCAGCAAGAACCCACCGGCATGTACTTGGCATAAAGCAACCTGGATTCCGCAATATCGCCGATTCCATGATGGTCAATGACTTGCAGTATCCTGGCGTTACGAGCGCCATCGACGGACTGGGCATAATCGCCATGATCCACCAGAATCAGGCAATCCTCGGAAGACACGGAGGTTGCAACCTCAGGCAGTTCAAAACCAAAAGTTTTTGCGGCAAAGTCGGTTTCCTTATTCGCGGGCCCCGCCATTCGGGCCACCACGTTGTACCCCAGCGCCCTCATGAGATAGGCGTAGGCAAGCGCCGACATGACAGAATCCCCGTCGGGGTTCTTGTGGCCAACGACAATGACAGGGGCGGCACCTGTTTTTACGGTGCGGGCCTCCCCCCAGTCCAGCGCAGAAATGGATTCTCTGTAAACGTTGCTCATCTATGGACAAAAAATAATAACAGTCTGTTTTAAAGTCCCTCACTTTTTTCGATTATGGAATTATTTTTGTATGCGGTATGAGAGCAAGTGTATTTAAATCATTCTATTTATCCGCGGCAGTCGCCATTTTCTTGGCGGCATGTTCCGAATCAACAAACACCACAGAAGCCAACGGTGAAGGCGAGACCTCGGCCATTTCCAGCAGTTCCGTAGACGATGGCGAAAATATCGGCTCATCCGAGGTAGCCCCGGTAGACTCCACAAACGGTGGGGCCGGCCCCGACTCCTCCAGCGAAAAAGATGCAACAGAAACCTCCAGCAGCGGCGACGTTTCTGTGCAGTCCAGTTCCAGCTGTGGCGATACCGTCGCCGAGCAGTCCAGCGCCAGTTTCGATGAAGAGCCAGCAAGTTCCGCCAGCACGGCTAATCCGGAAAGTTCCAGCGACGTTGCGATGCCGGAAAGTTCCGAGAGCATCGCTGTGCCGGAAAGCTCCGAGAGCATCGAAGAAGAATCCTCCAGCTCCGAAGCGGTGGCCACCCTCAGCGCGCAGTGTCTCGAAATGCGAAGCACCCAGGATAAGTTCATCCCGCTGGAAGAGGTATTCGACTGCGTCTTGCCCAAGGAAAAGCTGGTATTTGTCATCCGCCACGGCGAGCGTGACAAAAATGCGACAGGCACCACCGGCGACTTGAACAAGAACGGCAAGTCCCAGTCAAGATACCTGGGAGGAAAAATCGCCTTAAAGACCCAGGAAGACTTCTACTACGTCAGCACCAAAAGTTACCGCACCCTCAACACCAACGTCTATATTTCCAAGGGCAAGGGTGAAACCTTTTTGGACAGTACCACCGTATTCAGCAAGGACACCAGTTTTCACTATAAGCGTAGCGAAGATTTTACCGACAGTTGGTTTGTAAAAGAGAGCACGGACAAGTGCGACGGCGTAGGAAGTTGGGCACGTTTTACCAAGTTCGCCTACGAACCCTCCGCCTGCCCAGACAAGTTCTACAACGTCGACGAAAAATCCAAGGAAATCATCGACAAGCACTTCATGTACAAGGACATTCCAAACGTAACCGTCGTTTCCTCCCACGACAATTTCATCGCCCCCTTCCTCATCTCCCTGACGGACCGTAAAATCGGACTGGAAGCCCATGAATACGTATTCCCCAACCACCAGTACAACGAATGGAACCAGAACATATTCAAGCACTGGCCCAACTATCTGGCAGGGGTAGCCATCATCGTGAACGAAAACGACGAAAGAGCCTTCGTCCCCGTGAAGGGTTTGAATACGGGCTACCTGGGGCAACACTGCCTTACGGGTAAAGAAGATGGTTACGACTGCTCCATGTGGGAAAAGGACGTCAAGTAGTTGGTGGTTGGTAAGCGGTGGTTAGTGGTTGGGACTGCGAAGGAAGAACAGCTACAAGGCCGTCAACCCGGGCTTGACCCACGTTAATCTGTCAACCCGGGCTTGACCC
>JABUUR010000044.1 GCA_021443065.1 Fibrobacter sp. | reverse complement strand
AAAAAGTCATAAACACAGGAACCATGATTTTCTAATTACTATTTCTTACTGTTTTCAACTTGTCCCACCACACTGGAAATCCCCAGGTCCATAATGGGCTGGGCGTACTTCTTGTGCAAGTAGGCATTCACACTTTCCGCATCGTCCATCTGCAAAACAGCCAAGGCCGTTTCCCGAACATCTTCGAAATTGATGGAACGGATAATCTTCTTGGTAGACATGACGCTCCAGGGAGTCATGGAAAGTTCGTCTACGCCAAGGCCCACCAAAAGCAAAACGCTCATGGGGTCGGCAGACATTTCACCACAGACAGACACGGGAATGCCTTCGCGATGGGCCGCACGGACCGTCTGGTAGATCATGCTCAACACAGCCGGGTGGTGGGGCTGGAACATGTTGGTAATCAATTCATTGGTACGGTCTACCGCCAAGGTAAACTGAATCAGGTCATTGGTACCGATGCTAAAGAAGTCCACTTCCTTGGCAAGCTTGTCTACGATCATCACCGCCGCAGGCACTTCGATCATCACGCCGATTTTCACAGGGGCTACCTTGTGACCGTCGGCCTCCAGTTCGCTGCGGCACCTGCCGATAAACTCCTTGGCACGTCGAAGTTCCGACATTCCCGAGATCATGGGCAAAAGAATACGCAGGTTCCCCTGGGTATTTGCCAAAAGCAAAGCCTTCAACTGGGCACAGAACAGGTCCTCCCTGTCCAAGCACACGCGTATGGAACGCCACCCCATAAAGGGGTTGGATTCGTTCACCGCATTCACCCCACTTACCAGCTTGTCGCCTCCGGCATCCAGGGTACGGATAGTCACCGGGCAGGGCGACATGGTTTCGAGAATGTAGCGGTAGGCATCCTGCTGTTCATCCTGGGTAGGGGCGGTCTTTCGCAAGAACAAGAATTCAGAGCGATAAAGGCCAATGCCCGACGCACCAAAGTCCGTCACCTTGCCGGCTTCCGAAGGCAGCTCAATGTTCGCATGCAAGGTAATGTACTTGCCGTCGCGAGTCATGGGTTCCAGCTGACGCATGGTGAAGAGTTCGCGGCGCTGCTTTTCAAAGATTTCCTCACGTTCGTGGAAATCCCGTATGTCTTCCTCGTTCGGGTTGATAATCACCGTGCCGCGGGTACCATCCAGCAAGATAGTCTCGCCGGCGTGGGCCATGGCCGCAAAATTGCGCAAGCCCGACACCAGGGGAATCTGCAGAGAGCGGGCAAGGATCGCCACATGGCTCGTGCGTCCGCCGGTATCCATGGCAAGGCCCTTCACCTGGCCGGGCTTGATAGACATCAAAAGGCTGGGCAAAAGTTCATGGCCCACAAGAATCACACCGTCTTCGTCAGCCACGTCCTCCAATACAGGTCCGGAGTCGTCCATGGCAGCCATAAGGCGGTTGTACAAGTCCCTGAGGTCCGCGGCCTTGTCACGCATGGCAGCAGAATCGATGGCCTCGAACTTGTCGATGTAGGCGCCAAGCACCACGTGCACCGCCCAACGGGCATTCTTGTGGCGGTTGCGGATCTGGTCCAGCACACCGTTCAGTAGGCCCGGGTCCTGCAAGATCATCAAGTGGGTCGCAAAGATGAGAGCGTTCTTCATCCCTGCACGGCTTTCGGAAATCTCCTTGATCTGGGCAATTTCCTTGGAGGTCACGTTAATGGCCTTCAAGAACAGTTGCTCTTCGTCTGCAATGCGGCTTTCCGGGAGGGTCTCCTCCACCACGGAAATTTCACGGTGCATCACCGGCAACACCCGGCCCATTGCAAAGCCGGGAGAAGCGGAAACGCCGGTCAAGACGGTACGGACCGGCTGCGTTTCTTCGCTAGCAGGGTTCTTCGTTGAAATGGTCATTGAACAGACTTTCCAACTGGGAAGCAACACTTTCTTCGTCTTCGCCGTCAATCTCGAACTTGACTTCGGAACCTGCAGGAATGGCAAGCATCATCACATTGAGAATGCTCTTGGCATTGGCCTTGGAACCGTCAAAAACGATGGAAATATCGCTCTTCGCTTGTCCGGTAATATCCACAATCATCCCTGCCGGACGAGCGTGAATGCCCAATTTGTTAGAGACTACCAGTGTCTTAACTATCATTTTTTCCTCAGAATAAATCCACGTTGATGTCCAGGCCGTCCTTAAGAATCACACGGAACAAACTGTCTGCAGAATGAACCGTCCTTACCAAGTCGTCGTGGAGCGCCCTGTCGTTCAACAAAAGTCCTGCGGTGTTATTCTTGGAATCAAGCTTGCGCTGGACCTTGGAAAGCAATTCGTCCAAATGCTTGGTAACGCCTTCCAGCTCACCCACCAGGTTGTTGGCGTCACCCATAAGTTTGTCGGTACCTGCAAACAGGCTGTCTACCGGAGACTTGACACCGTCGATCAATTCGTTGACCTTCACCGTCACCTTGTTCAAGCCTTCCAGGCTCTTCTTGAGTTGGGGATCCGTGGTATTCAGCATCAGCATCAGACGGTCCTCAAGCTTTTCGGCCTTCACCAGCAACGTCTTGAACCGTTCCTGGAAATCCGGGTTGACTATGGTCTGGTTCAATGCCTGTTTTACAGATTCCAAAAGCACCTTGGTGCTGTCGCAAACTTCGCCTGCAAGGCCGATGGCCTCGGCGATACCTGCGTCAAACTGACCGTTGATGGTATCCTTGGGCGAGAAATACTCCGTGGAGTCGCCCAGAATCATGCCGATCTGTCGCTCGCCCATAATGCCAATGTTCTGCACGCGAATCTCGGAGTCCTTGGGAATCTTCACGTCGGTACGGAGCCGCACGGTCACCACCACCCGGTGGCCCGAAAGTTCGATATTTTCCACCTTGCCAAGTTTTACGCCGTTCACCTTCACAGGGTCGTCAAGGACCAGGGTGCTGACCTGGGTAAACCTGAGATAAAAAGTGTTGTAAGTTTCGCGAGGATCCTTTTCGTTCAGGAAAAACACACCGAATACAAGAATGACAATGGCCAGGATAACCACTAGGCCAACAGAAAAATAGAGTGCTGAATACTTCTTCATTTCGTTTTTAATCTAGTATATTCTGCCAATTCCCACGGCAAAGGGCTAAAAAAAATATTGCCACTTTGGGGGAATTTCCGCATTTAGCCCTCGATTCGGGTAATGGGGCTGTTGTTTTCGATGCCGTTCACGTGCCTGTCCAGCCAATCCGTAAGCAAGGCGTCCCGTTCCGCCTTGGGCAACAGGAACTTTTCGCGGCCTTCCTTCTGCATGAACACGTCAAGGTAGGTCATAAGCACACCGCCCGCCACAGAGACGTTCATGGATTCCGTAATGCCGTACTGGGGCAGCTTGAATTCGTAATCGGCGTGGGCCAATGTGTCGGGATGGTTGCCGTGAAATTCGCTCCCCAGGTAGAATGCGGTAGGCTGGCTCAAATCCAGGTCCAAAACGGAATTGGTGGTGTTGGTGCTGGCCACTGCGATTTTGTAACCTTTTGCACGGAGCTTTTCCATGCAGAGCATGCGTTTTTTGTACAGGTAAAGGTTCATCCACTTGTAGGAGCCCTTCAAGATGGACTTGTTTACGCTGTAGGCGTTATCTTCTTCGATAATGTGAACGTCCTGCAGGCCAAAGACTTCGGCGGTGCGGATTACCGCGGAGATATTATGAGGGTCGAACAAATCTTCGAGAACCATGCAGAAATGCCTTGTGCGGCGATCCACGACGGAGGTCAACAATTCCTTGCGGCGGTCTGTGACACGAGCCAGCAGGGATTCCAGTTTTTCGGAATTTTCGTTCATTTCACTCATTTCATTTCCTTGATTTTTTGAAATTCTTCCACCCGAAGCGGAGCCATCTGTTCGGGCTTATTACGCTGTTCTTCGCGGATCTTTTTCAGTTTCGTGTAGTCGCCCAGGCGCCAGGGAGCCCCGCCAACAACGGCTTCAAAGTCCAGAATATTCTGGATGTTCTCCGGGGATTTCAAGTCCAGGCTTTTCAGCATAGGTTCCTTGTCACCGCCAAAATACCTTCCGGAAGATTTTTTGACATCGTTCACAATGCCGTCGATCTTGCTGTTGATCACGTCCTTGAAAACCTTCATCTGCATAATGGAATTCAGCACGGAATTTCCAGGGAAAACCACCGCCGTTAGTTTGTACTTAAGTTTATTCCCGGGAACAGGGTCCATGTCCAGATAGGCGATGGCCGTTCCGTGCAAGGACCACCGGAGGACCTTGGCATGGCCGTAGCCAAAGAACAAGTTCCTGAGCCCGAGTTTAGTGCCAGCACTATCTTGGAGGGCCCAGTAAAACTCACCCGAAAGTCCTCCGCCGTTGCTGCCGTTAAAGTACCTGCGGCTGGGGTGGGTGTACTCCAGAACGTAGTTCGATTCCAGGTAGGCGTTAATCAGCTGGGCGGTAAAAGGCATGTTGTCGAACAAAAAACTGATCACATTTTCGTTCAGGGGGAGTTCGCCTTCGTTCTCGTAAA
>JABUUR010000001.1 GCA_021443065.1 Fibrobacter sp. | reverse complement strand
GGGCTTGCATCCTTCAGGGAAATGGCGTTGCGTTCGTCCACTTCACGGGCGATTTCTTCAAGTCCGATACCTTCGATGCGGCTTGCGGTACCCGGCAGGAACTTTTCGATAATCTCGTGATTCAAGCCCACCGCCTCGAAAATCTGTGCACTGCGATAACTGCGGAGCGTAGAGATGCCCATCTTGGACATGATTTTCAACAGGCCCTTGTCTACGGCCTTGACGTAGTTTGCCGCTGCGGTGACAGGCCCCACATCCAGTTCACCGGTGTGACACATGTTGGTAATGCTCTGGAATGCCAGATAGGGATTGATGACCGTTGCACCATAACCCAACAGCAAGGCAAAGTGCATTACTTCGCGGACTTCGCCGGACTGTACAATCAAACCTATTTCGGGGCGAACGCCAGCCTCTACCAAAGTGCGGTTTACAGCTGCCGTAGCCAAGAGCGAAGGCATGGGAACAAAGCCCCATTCCACGTTCTTGTCGGAAAGGACGATGATGTTGAAACCTTCCTGGACGGCACGTACGGCGTCTCCGGCAAGGTTCTGCAAGGCAGCCTCCAGCACATCGCCGTTACCGCCCATGGGGAACTGCATCTTGAGAACCTTGGCCTTGAAACTCTTGTCACCGATGTTTTCGAACTGCTTGATTTCGTCTTCGGTAACGATGGGGCGAGGAATCTTGATGAGGTGAGCCTGCTCCGGAGTTTCTTCAAGAATGTTCCCGTGGTTACCGATGTAGGTGGTAAGGCTCATGACCAGTTCTTCGCGAATGGGGTCGATGGGCGGATTGGTGACCTGGGCAAACAACTGCTTGAAGTAGTTGAACAAAGGCTGGGGCTTGTCCGAAAGAACGGCCAAGGCGGCATCATTGCCCATGGAGCCCACTGGTTCCTGGCCATTCTTGGCCATGGGCTGCAAAATAACGTTCAAGTCTTCGGCAGAATAGCCGAAACGCTTCTGCTGGATCAGCAAATCTTCCGGTACGCTGGAAGGGTTGATTTCGCTGAAGAGGCCGCGGACGCTCATCTTGTTTTCGGCAACCCAACGACGGTAAGGCTTGCTTCGCGCCACGAGAGCCTTCATTTCGGCATTCTTGAGAATACGATGGTTTTCGATATCCAGGTAGATGATTTCACCGGGTTTCAGGCGGCCCTTTTCTTCGACCTGGCTGTCGTTGATGTCCAAGACACCCGTTTCAGAGGCCATTACAAAAAGACCATCCTTGCACAAGGTATAACGGGCCGGGCGAAGGCCGTTGCGGTCAAGGATAGCACCTGCGTTTACACCGTCGGAGAAAGCGACGGCAGCAGGGCCGTCCCAAGGTTCCATGAGCATGGATTCGTATTCGAAAAATCCGCGGACGTCGCGGCCCATGTAGTGCTTTGCGCCCCAGGCCTGGGGCATCATCATGAGGATGGCGTGAGGCAGGCTGCGACCTGCGGCAACCAGCAATTCGAACATGTTGTCCAGGCTGGCGGAATCGCTCTGTCCGCCGGCAATCAAGGGCAGGCACTTCTGGAGGTCATCGCCGATGCGCTCGCTCTTCAGGTGGGGTTCGCGGGCCTTGAGGCTGTTGAGGTTTCCGCGGAGGGTGTTGATTTCGCCATTGTGGGCCAAGTAGCGGAAGGGGTGGGCCAAGGGCCACGTGGGGAACGTATTGGTGGAGTAACGCTGATGGACAAGGGCGATGGGGCTTTCAAAATCCACATCGTTCAAGTCCTTGTAGAAGGCTTCAATCTGGATGGCAAGGAGAAGGCCCTTGTAAACGATGGTCTTGCTGGAGCAGGAGCAGATGTAAAGGCTTTCGCAGGTCTTTTCAATCTGGCGACGCAAAACGAAAAGTTTAATTTCTGCATTTTCCGGACGGGTTACGTCAAAAATATACTGACGAATGTGCGGAAGGGTTTCGCGGGCGGTGCGACCGATCGCGCAGGGATCTACAGGAACTTCACGAACGTGAATGACCGGGCAGCCCTCTGCAGCGGCCAGTTCCTTTATCTTTTCATCATAAGCGTCTGCAGCCATGGAATTATCCACAAACACCATGGCAACACCGTACTTTTCAGGAAGATCCTTATACTGCTTCTTGAAAAACTTGCGGGGCATAGAAAGCAAAAGACCGGCACCGTCACCGGTTTCGGGGTCACCGCCTGCGGCACCGCGATGCATAAGGCGCTTGAGAACCGTAATGCCCTGCAACACAATCTGGTGCGACGGGATATTGTTTATATTGGCAACGAGGCCCACACCGCAGGCATCATGTTCGTTGGCCGGATTGTAAAGAGCTTGTGCTTTCATCTTGTTTCAATTCCTTTTTATTTACCAGGCCCCTATCGCAAAATGCGTGCCAAAAAATTCATAAGTGTGGCAGACAACGACAAAAAATGAAAAACATTACATTTCGGTGCAAAACAAATGGAAAATTATGGCACGAAAGCCCTATGGACAAGATTTTCTTTTTATTTAGAATTCCGGATATTTTACAAAATTTGTAAATACATAAGGTACATTTTCAAAACATGTAACATAACCAACCGTAAAGCCCATCATCACGACAACAAAAATCGTCTCCGTCCCTTATTTACAGGATTTGTCTTTTTCGACCACGCATTTACAATTATTGTAACAAAATCACTTTTTGAAAAATAATCAAACCACATTACAACGGAAGATTCATTCAATCCAATTTTGGCGAAAACGATAAAAAAAACAGATACTTTCAGCAAAATAAGGATATAAAAAAATTTTGGCACAACTTTTGCAATACACGGGAAGCATAAACAGGAGTTCCCTATGAGCAATCAATACAGAATGAGCGCAATCAAAGAAATTGCAGAAGCACCGGCAGCAGGCATCAAGGCCGCGGCTACCGCAAACGTGGACTTTTACGGCGAGGACGTTTTTAATTCCGAAGCCATGAAGGCCTACCTGCCTAAGGACATTTGCAAGAAACTTTTCGCTACCATCGAAAACGGAGTGGCTCTTGACCCGAGCATTGCAGGGGAAGTGGCGCACGCCATGAAGAAGTGGGCCATGGACCGGGGCGCCACCCACTTCACCCACTGGTTCCAGCCTCTCACCGGCTCCACCGCCGAAAAGCACGACGCATTCCTGGAACCCGAAGGGGACAAGGCCATCATGGCATTCTCCGGCAAGAACCTGATTGTAGGCGAACCGGACGCATCCTCCTTCCCCAGCGGCGGCATCCGCTCCACCTTCGAAGCCCGCGGCTACACCGCATGGGACCCCACCTCCCCCGCCTTCATCAAGCGTCACGGCAACGGCGCAACCCTCTGCATCCCCACCGCATTCTGCTCTTACACCGGCGAAGCACTTGACAAGAAGACTCCGCTGTTGCGATCCATCCAGGCTTTGCAAAAGTCCGCAGACCGTCTGATGGGCCTTTTCGGCGTCGAAAAGCAGAAGGTCACCGTCACCCTGGGCGCAGAACAGGAATACTTCCTGGTGGACAAGAAATTCTACCTGCAGCGCCCCGACCTTTACCAGGCAGGCCGCACTTTGTTCGGTGCACCTTCCGCAAAGCACCAGCAGATGGAAGACCACTACTTCGGGAGCATTCCCGCACGCATCTTGAACTTCATGAACGAAGTGGAAGACGAACTGTGGAAGCTGGGAATCCCCGCCAAGACACGCCACAACGAAGTGGCTCCCGCACAGTTCGAACTGGCTCCCATGTTCGAAGAGGTGAACCTGGCCTGCGACCACAATATGCAGATTATGGAAGTGCTGCGTAACGTGGCAGACAAGAACGGTCTGGTTTGCCTCCTCCACGAAAAGCCTTTCGCAGGCATCAACGGTTCCGGCAAGCACAACAACTGGTCCGTGAATTACGGCAAGACCAACCTGCTGAACCCGGGCAAGGACCCTCACCAGAACGCCATCTTCCTTACCACCCTCTGCGCCGTCGTTTACGCCGTTGACACCCACGCCGATCTGCTTCGCATGTCCGTGGCCGGTGCCGGCAACGACCACCGTCTCGGCGCAAACGAAGCTCCTCCGGCAATCATCTCCATGTACCTGGGCGACCAGCTGGCTGACGTTGTGGAACAGCTGGAAAAGGGCGAGCCCAAGAGCAGCAAGCAGGGCGGCGCCATGAAACTGGGTTCCGACATTTTGCCGCCGCTGCCCCGGGACGCTACCGACCGCAACCGCACAAGCCCCTTCGCATTTACCGGCAACAAGTTCGAATTCCGTGCACCGGGTTCCAGCCAGTCCTGCTCCGAACCTAACGTCATCTTGAACACCATCGTGGCCGAAGCCTTCGACATGATCGCCGACAAGATGGAAAAGGTTTCCAAGGCAAACTTCCACAAGGAACTGCAGAAGCTGTTGCAGTCCATTATCAAGGAACACAAGCGGGTCATCTTCAACGGTAACGGCTACACCGACGAATGGGTGATGGAAGCCGAAAAGCGTGGGCTGCCCAACATCCGCACCACCATGGAAGC
>JABUUR010000145.1 GCA_021443065.1 Fibrobacter sp. | reverse complement strand
GCAGGCAGAATAATTTCGATATGGCTGGTACTCACATTAAGAAAGTGGGTGCGGAACAGGTCCCGTTCGTCACGGTCGCTCACCCGGACCTGGGTCACGGCAATAAAATCCTTGTTTTCGCGAATGTAGTCGGTAAGACGTTCATCGCGAAGGGTGTCGATTTCACCCGTAATAATAAAACTGTCGGTCCAAATTTTTACTAGCATAACATAAATATAAAGATTTTATTCCAATTCGGACGATTATCAAAACTTTTTTAGCCCAATTTTTCATTTTATAGCATATATTAGAATATTGTTAGAATAAAAATGAATTTTTCCCGCTTATAAAAGGAGTCCACCTATGGCTGCAAAGAAAAAGATGCTCCACCCTGCCGTCGGTCAAATGATGTACCACAATGCCGAATTCATGGATAGCGATATTGGCCGACCCATACGAATCCTTTCGGAATTTCTGGGACCCCATCAGGTCTTTGAACAGGAGGACATCCAGAACACCATCGTTTTCTTCGGTTCTGCCCGCACTCTACCCATGACGGAAATCAAAAAGCGCCTTAAGGCAACCAAGAACAAAAAGGAAATCGCAAGGTTGAAAGCCCTTTCCAACGTGGCCCGCTACTACGACGACGCCCGAAAACTGGGTTCCATGCTGGGCAAGTGGGCAAACAAGCAACACGCAGGCTACGCCATCATGACCGGTGGCGGCCCGGGTATCATGGAGGCAGGCAACCGCGGCGCAAACGACGTAGGTACCGCGTCTATCGGTTTGAACATCAAGTTGCCCTTTGAACAGCACCCCAATCCCTACATCGACGATTCCTTGAACCTGCAGTTCAGGTATTTCTTTGTCCGTAAATACTGGTTCTTGAAAAAGGCCCGAGCCCTGGTGGCTTTCCCCGGCGGTTTCGGAACCATGGACGAACTTTTCGAAATGCTGACCCTGGTGCAGACAAACAAGTACGCACAGCAGATGCCCATTGTCGTGTTCGGCTCCGAGTTCTGGAAAAAACTTGTCAACTGGGACTACTTCGTAGAAACCGGCATGATCAACAAGGAAGACCTGGACCTGTTCCATTTCTGCGACGACGTGGACGAAGCCTACAAGATCATTACCGAAATCCTGGAAAAGCAGGGATGATAACCTAGAAAAGATTATCTTTGGAACATGATTCGAAACATTCTTGCCGAAACACTGGACCGGATTTCTCGCAACCTGGCACTCCGCCCCAACTACACCATGGAGGAGTACCAGCGCTGGTTTAATCAGAATCCCGAGTACCTGCACAACGGTTCCATCCGAAAGATAGAACTTACGGAGCCCTTGGCCCTGGAAGGTACGAACAACCTGTTTCGTGCACAGCACTGGGTGGAGGCCCCAAACAGCACCAAGCGCTTGGCGGAGCAAGAAATTGTGGTCAAGATCTGCAAGTACTGGGCCCCCGAGGGCAGGAACCGCACCCATCGGCTAAACGCCCTGCTTAGCGCATTCCAGGACGAAATTCGAATCAACAACTTGATTCACGCCACAAACATCGAGGGCGTGGTCCAGAGCATGGGCGGGGGCTCCGCAGGCCGCCACCCCTACCTGAAAATGGAGTTCATCAAGGGATGTTCCCTGGACAAGACTTTTCGTACAGATTTGTCGGATTACGACATTCTGCAGCGGGTGGCGCAGTTGGCCTACTTGGCAAACACCATCAGCCAGCTCCACTACTACCAGGTGGTGCACAAGGACCTTAAGCCCAAGAACTTGCTTTTGTGCCAGAATCCCTCCCACAAGAACAACCACAAGATTCTGGTGTGCGACTTCGGCTACGCCCAGGCAAAAATGCGTGAAACGGTCACCGAATACGGCGGCATGATGACCCCCTGCTACAGTGCTCCGGAGCAGGCCATTATGGGCGAAAATCTTTCTTCCTCCGTAGACTATTTCAGTTTCGGCATCATTGTCCACGAATACCTGACCGGCAAAAAACTTTTCCCAAGGAGCCTGGATATTTTCATCGAAGACGGTCACCGCATTACGGACCGTTACCTGGAGTATTTAAAGACCGGAAGGGAAAACCAGTTTAACGACCCCCGTTTCCCGGAACTGACCAGGTGGATCGACCAACTCACCATTTTCGACAGTTACGAAAGAATGCAGCAAAGCCCCAATCTGTTTGACATCGCCCACAAACTCCGGGAAAGGGTGAATGCCCAGGGTTTCAGGGACGTAAATACAGATTTTCTTTGGAATCAGCTGGGAGAGTATGGTCATCGCTAAAAAAGAGAGTATATTCAGTATATGACCACGTTAAAAAAATATTACTATCGTTTGGTGAAATTGAAAAGGACCTTCGTTGCGCTTTGCAAGCAGAATCTTAAAATTTCGCATTTTGTTGTGCTGGCACTGATTCTTGGGCTAGGCATATTCAATGCGATTACGGGGGTAAGGCCCTACATCAAACAGCACAATCGCGAAAGAAACATTGTCGAGACTTTCGACCAATGGTGGAACGATGTGGGGGCGGGCCAGTTCAGCAGCGTGGGCCTGCAACCTACGGAGCAGATAAAGTCCGAAGAGTTCGAACGCTACCGCGAAAAGTACCTGGCCCAAAATCCGTCGTTCATTATCGAAGACCGCCTGCCCGAAATGCGCCAGCAATTTAGGAACTGGTGGGAACTGGAGGGCGGCAAGATCGCCTATACCCAGAAGCACAAGAAGTTCATGCCCACCGAGGACGACTTCAACCGGGAGCAGGAAAAATGGATCAACAAATATACCGATAATTTTGTGCGCTACAGTTTTGCATTCGTACCCAAGCGGGCGCAATACGAACGGTTGTTCACCAGTTGGCTGCTTTTCCCCAGCGGTTTCAGTTTTGCCATCTTTGCAGTGTTTTTCTTTTTTGCGTTCTACCGGATGTACCCCCGATGGAAGATTTACATAACCGCGGGCTTGATCGTGTTGTTTGCCGTGGGGGGCGGAATCCTCGTAGAAATTCTTTGCAGTACAAGTTTCTTTGACCATTATTCCGCCGAACGATACATGGGCATGAGTCTTGCGCTGTGCTTTTTACTTGGCGCCGCCGCATTCGCCCCGAAAAGGGAACTGGCCCCCCAGCTTGTCACCGTGGTGTCCTTCGTCGGTCTTTTCCTGGACATGTTCGTCAACTGGTGCGTTAACCCGGGATTGTTCAGCGCAGTCGCCATACTTTCTCCCGTATGCTTTGGTCTTGGCGCTTTCGCCGGCCTCAAGATCGAGACCCGTCGCAAGACAAGTTCGGAATTGCAAGCCGAAGCCATTGCAGAACGGCTCCGCAACAACATCCAAAGAAATCCCATGGCCGAAAGAAAGGCCAAGACCCGCAAACTCGTCGACGATGGTTTCGCCAAACTGAAGGCTGGAGAAATGGAAACCGCACACCGTCTTTTGTCCCAGGCAATTTCTTCGCTTTTGCAGGAACACCCCGTCGACAAATTGGCCGTGAAGGCTCTTGTAGACAGGTTGATGGGTCCCAAGGTCTTTATCGAGTTTTCCAGCACCCAATGGCTGGAATGGGGCGAAATTGCAAAGACAAAGAACGCTCCGGAAGCCGCAGTAATGCTTTTGAAGAAAGGGCTTTCCATCGAAAAAGATCCGAACTTTGCAAGGCGCGCCCTCTACACCCTGGGCGAGATTTGCGTGAACAATAAAATCGAGTTGCAAGACGGCATCAACCGTCTTAAGAAGGTCATTGCCATGAACGACAGCGACATGATGGCAAAGCAGGCAAAACGGATGCTCAAGGCCCTGGAGACAAAGAACTCCGACGAAGTCAAGTAAGATTCAATGGGCTACTGGATGTAGCGACGAAGCATTGCACCCGACTTAGTGCATTCGATTACTATTACGCGAGCGGCAGGCATTTTTGCAGGCTTACGTTCTCCCACGAAAAGCGGACGACCCTGCATGTCGAAAATGCGGTAAAGGCCGGTTTCTGCTTCGGTGGCATGGTGAGCAAGGGCTCCGCGGAAAATAGATTCCGTACCGCTGGAACTGGCAATCGGATCTGCGCTGCTGACGCTCGCTTCTACAGAAGAACTGCTTGCAGGCTCCTCGACCGAGCCTTCCACCTCGAAGGTTACAAAAGGCGACATTTGCACGAGGCCGTTATTGTCGGTAGCCACGGCCACGGCAGAATAGACTCCTGCAGAAAGCCCGCTTGCAGTAACACTGTAAGGCTCCGACATAGCCGTGCCCACCAAATCGTTACCGATGTAGAAATCCACACTCTTGATGGAGCCGTCGCCACCGCTCTTTGCGGCAGTCAAAGTAACGCCTGCGCCTGCATCGAATTTTGCACCGGCGGCGGGGGCATTCAATTTAACCTCTGTGGCTTTTTTACTAACACCAAATCCCTGATTATATTCCGGCATTTTTCCAAAACGACCGCCAACCCCTGCAACAGCGGGGATTTCCGTAGGGAGGTTTGCCACGTTGCGTTTTTCCCA
>JABUUR010000495.1 GCA_021443065.1 Fibrobacter sp. | reverse complement strand
CCTTTGTAAACCGTTCCGCCATTCTCTACTCCAGCTATGTGAATTCCGAAAAGGTTACTTTGGTAACCAACCAGATGGCAGCCACAATCCCGAGTGCAGAGTCCGACCGTGACATGAAAAAATTCAACCGTGATGAACTGTATTACCAGAATTCCTGCGGCAAGGGTTTTTCCGTTACCGGCAGTTGCCTCAAGGAATGGTCCGTATCCAGAGATCCTGTCGTCCGCAAGGAGTATCGCAGCGAATATGGACTAGGTGAGGATATTGCCGTAGGGTTTACAGTGATTGGCGATGGCGAGATTCTTGTGGACGAAATGCCGTTACCTACCCGTGAATACATCGGGAGTTTTTTCAGCGGCAACGCCATGTTGCTTACTGCCAAGGGCAACGGGAAATTCCTGGGTTGGGAAGACGGCTCTACCGAAAATCCAAGGCTTGTCGTGCCCACCGAAGGGGCCCTTTATTTCGCTACGTTTGAACAGTCTCTCGGCGAATAGTTGACGGTTGTCTGCCCGCGTCTCAAGGGTGTTTTTTCTATCTTGCTCCCTCACGAAAGTAAGGATTGACGATGATAGAAAGCGATGTTGAAGAACGCCGCATAGAACGTAGCTTGCGGTCCAAGAAAATCCGAAAGAACGGGGATATCCGCGATGTGGTCGTGGTAGCCCTCCCTATGCTTTTGTCCATGTCCTTCGACACGTTGATGACTTTTGTGGACCGGCTTTTTCTGAGCAAACTGGGCCCTGCGGAAATGAACGCCAGCCTGGGTGCCGGCGGCATGCAGCTGATGATGATGACTTTTTTTACGGGTGTCCTCAGCTATTCGACGGCCATGGTCGCCCAACGTTTTGGTGCCGGCAAAAAACATGAGTGCGCAGGAGTGTTTATGCAGGCGGTGTATTTGGCGATAGCTTGTTTTCCACTCCTATGCCTCACCATACCTCTGGGGCATTTCATCTTCGACCTGCAGGGGCTGGATAGAGACCAGCTGGGTTTTCAAAAGACCTACTTTGACATCTTGATGCTTGGGGGAATTGTAAACCTTGTTCGCAACGTGGCTCCCTGCTTTTTCAGCGGCATCGGAAAGACGAAGGTGGTTATGAAGGCCGCCTTTTGCGGAATGATTGTCAACATCGTCTGCAATTATTTTTTGATTTTTGGAAACGGACCTTTCCCCCAGTTGGGAGTTGCGGGGGCCGCCTATGGAACGTTGATCGGTAACGTGTTCTCCGCAGCCTACCTCTATATTGCCTATTTCAGTAAGCGCTACCGCGAAAGTTACGGCACTGCCAGGAACTTGAATTTCAACATGGCCTATACCAAGGAACTCCTTCGCCGGGGGTTACCCTCGGGGGCAGAAATGTTTTTGAACATGACTGCATTCCAGTCCATGATCTTGCTGTTCCACGGCCTGGGGTCGGTAGAGGCCACGGCAGCCTCCGTCATGTTCAACTGGGACATGGTGGCCTACGTCCCCCTGATGGGGCTGGAAGTTGCGTCCACAAGCCTGGTGGGGCGCTACGTCGGAGCAAAAAATGCTGCCGCGGCAACCCGGTCTACTTATTCCGGTTTGAAGGTGGGGTGGGCTTACAGCCTGGTCATCGGCATACTGCTGATTTTTTTACCCGGCGTATTGACTGATATTTTCCGACCGGAGGCAAGCGCCTCTGCCGAAGCCGTCGCCATGTTCGATGCTGCGCGACCCTTGAGTATATTCATGCTACGCTTTGCCACCCTCTATATTTTTGTGGAAGTTTTCATGGTCATTTATTGTGGTGCTCTTCGCGGGGCTGGCGACACGGTGTGGGTCATGATCGCCTGTGCTCTCATGAACTGGTTCAATACCGTGGCCCTCTATGTGGCCGCCTACGTTTTACATGTTCCGGGACATTGTGCATGGATTATCGTGGTGGTCGTCTACAGTACGGCACCCTTGATTTTCTTCTACCGGTGGAAAAGCGGCAAGTGGCGGCGCCATGTGCTGGATAAACCCAAATCCTGCTGATGCCGGGAGTAAACGAATATTACGGCCACGGGTGCAAATGAAAATTCTTAATTTAAACTTACTATGCTTGATTTTTTGAAAAGGGCGTTGTTTTACGCAAGTTTGACAAAGGAACAGTGGATTCTTGTCCGTAATATGATCCGCAAGGAAAACCGCTTTTTCTTGACGATGACAAGCGCTGTCATGGCCTCCATTATGGGAATCCTGGCAGTTTATACGAAATTCTTTGATAACGTCTACCCCGAGAATGCGGGGGTTTATGCGGCCATAGCCGCTGTCGAATTTATTTTGTTTGTCTTGGCAAAGGTTGTCGCCGAGTCGAACATGAAAGTCATACCCGTTTTGACGATGTTGTTCAATCTCTTTATGTATTCCTTTGGCATTGCCATCGGGTCTGTCTTTGATACGGAAAACTATGCGCTTGCCTTTATCATCATGGTTATCGTGCTGCCCCTGGTGTTTTGTGTGGCGCCAATTTGCAGTGCCATCCTGGTTCTTTTTGTAGATGTGGTGTTCCTTGTCATTTCTTACCATGTGAAGGACCCGTCTGTTTTCGAGGTGGATGTGATGAATGTGGTGGTTTGGACTGTCGTAGGTGTTTTCTTGAATTGCATTTTGACATCCTCACGCGCCCGGAACCACATGATGCTTCTTAAGCAAATCGATTCCCAGTTCAAGGTCCAGGAGTCCCTGGATACGGTGAAATCCCAGATGGCTGTTTTCCGGTCCCTGGGCAACGTCTATACGGCACTGTACTATGTGGACCTGAAAAAGGATTCTTACGAGGAATTGGTCTCGATCCCGGAAACGAGGGCTTTCTTTGGAGAGTCTGGAAAAAACGCGTCTGTCCTTCTCCATGTTTTCTGCGAAAAAATCGTGGTGCCGAACCACGAAAAGGACATGCTGGCTTTTACGAATCTTAGTGCCGTTGCCGCAAGGTTGAAAACGCAAAACATGGTTTCGGCCACGTTCCTTTCCAAGGTTGTGATAGATAAAGCCAATGTTCACGAATGGACGGAAATGAGCTTCATTGCTGTGAACAGGGATGAAAACCTGAACGTTACCAGTGTCTTGGTCGCTGCAAGAAGCATTCACGAAGAAAAAAACAGGGAGCAGGAGCAGATGAACCGCCTGCAGCAGGCTTTGGTCGCTGCGGAGTCTGCAAACAAGTCGAAAACGGTTTTCTTGAACAGTATGAGCCACGATATCCGCACCCCCATGAATGCCATTACCGGCTTTACCAATCTTGCACAAAAGCATGTGGAAAACAAGGAACTGGTAGTGGATTACCTGGGTAAGATTGCCGTTGCCAACGCCCACTTGCTTTCCCTGATTAACGATGTGCTGGATATGAGCAGAATTGAAAGTGGACGAGTACATCTCAACGAAAAACCGGAATCTGTCTCCACCATCGTGTCGGAACTTAAGACAATCGTCCATGATGATGTCAGAAGCCGTAGCTTGACCTTGAATGTGGAACAACAGGGCTTTTCTGACAGGTTTGTTCTTTGCGATAAAATGCGACTGAAGCAGATCCTCTTGAATATACTCAGTAACGCCATCAAGTTCAGTAAGGAAGGGGGACGGATAGACTTTGCGGTCAAGGAACTGGATTTTTCGGAATCAGGCCGTGTTACCTACGAGTTCGTCGTTCGCGATACGGGCATAGGAATGTCCGAGGAATTCATTTCGAGAATATTCCAGCCTTTTGAAAGGGAAACGACCAGTACGGTCAGTGGAATCCAAGGCTCCGGATTGGGAATGTCCATTACAAAGAATCTGGTGGATATGATGGGTGGAAATATTTCCGTCAAAAGCTGTCCCAATGAAGGTTCGGAGTTCGTTGTGCAGGTTTGCTTCAAGGAAGCCGTTCCGGCAGAAAAATCGACGGAAAGTCCAGCGGAAAAAACGAAAGTTTGTGAAGGTCTCGTCAAAACGAACCAGTTTGCGGGAAAACGCATTCTTTTGGTGGAAGACAATGAAATGAATCGTATGATAGTCCTTCACTTGCTTCGGGAGACCCACGTAGAAATTGACGTGGCGGAAAACGGCAAAATCGCATGCCAGAAGGTCGAAGAAAATGTTCCCGGCTACTACGATGTGGTGCTTATGGATATACAGATGCCGGTAATGGACGGTTATACCGCCACCCGGAATATCCGCGACATGGAAAATCCCCTGCGCGCAAACATCCCCATTGTGGCCATGACTGCCGACGCTTTCGAGGCGGAACGAGAAAAGGCCCTTTCCGTAGGGATGAACGGCCATATCGCAAAACCGGTGGATTTCAACCTTTTGCTGGGGGTTCTCCAGGGAATCTTTGGGCTTAAGGCTTAAAACGTGAAGGTCAAAAATTCTTATATTTACTACGGAAACTTTAAATACTACTCAAAAAGAGGTTAAATAATCATGGGTATCAATTACTTCAATTCCATCCCCCTGCGTCGTCAGCTGGAAGAAATCGGCCATTGCCGTTT
>JABUUR010000470.1 GCA_021443065.1 Fibrobacter sp. | reverse complement strand
ATTTCAAGGGCATTCATGTGGTGCTCGTTGACCCGCAGATATTCTTGCAAGCGGGCTATTTCAGGATCTGCGCCACCATTGTATTGCGGAACCTGCCCCATAGTTTTTTCTACCGCACAAGTTCTTTGCTCCATCGTATTTTTTGCCATGGGCCTTGACTTTTCGGCAACTACGGTCTTTTCGTTCACGAGGGTCTGTTCAACAGGGGCTCCAGGCTCCGTTCTGCCATCGAGTTCGTTGTCAAGCCAGTTGTTGCGACCGTTGAAAGGAACAACCTTTCCTTTGCGACGGATCTTGAAGGCATCGGGTTCCAGCATCACGGTTTCGTCGTCCATGGTTACGCCACGGCGTAAAGTTGCAGGCTTGATGCTTTCGCCACCTACATCGGGAACGTTCCTGTCAGGTTTTTCGACATCCACAACCTCGGCTTCGAGAACAGGCTTTTTTCCAAATGTTTTCTTAAGCCAACCGGTAGCCTGCACCACAAAATAAAAATGCCTGGGACGCAGCCCAAAGGACAACACCAAAATCAAGGCGAAGCAAACAGTCAAGAGGATCAGGGGCGCTATGCAGGACTCCTGACCGAAAATCGGCATGGCAATGTTCTGGCTGAAGAACTGCCCGAGAATACCGCCGTTCATCATCAATACATCCTTGGACACATGACCAAAGCCGTAGGTTTTCATGGCCATAAGACAGGAAACATCCAAGGAGACCAGGGTCAATCCCAGGGCAAACCGGACAAGTTTTCCTCTAACACTGTCGAAGGCAAGGCACACACCCCAAAGGGAGAGGGCCACGGTAAAGAACAAGACGGAAACCTTGCCAAACAAAAGCATGACCGCATTGGGAATCATCTTGCCCAGGTAAGGGCCAAGCCAGTTGCCATGGCTGCCGCTATAGACCGAACTGATGCAACCTAACAGCAAGATCAGTCCAAAGGCCAGCAAAAACCAGCCCAAAAGGACCAGTCCGAAACCTTGTTCCCCCTCAACGCCGCCGTTTTTCTTTTTTACAGGCTTTTTTGTCGATTTTTTCTTTTGAGTAGCCAAGACTCCTCCAAAATTTTGCATATAAATATAGTCTTTAATTCTGTCATCAAAATGACAATCCCGCCCAACTTGTTATCTTTATTTCCATGCCACGGAAAATGTCAAAAAAAGCCAAGATTATCTTTGCTTCTACTTCAAGGAAAGTATCCAGGAATGCCAAGAAGGCCAAGGAAAAGAAAATTTCTAAGAAGGCAAAGAAAGTCATAGTCGGGTTTATCGCCTCGGCCGTGGTAGTCTTCTTGATTCTCGTATTCGGTGCCACCCAACATTCTCTTTCCGCAAACAGCCGAAACGGAGCAGAAAACCTTGAAAACCTTTTTTACGACCTTTTCTTCAAGGCTTCCACAAGCCTCAGCGACAACTCCAACGCCAACGAAAAAGTCAAGACCGCAGAAAAATACGATCCCACCATTGTAATCGTAGACATTGACGAACCTTCCCTCTTCAAGCTTGGGAACTACAACGAGTGGGACAGGTCCATCCACGCCAACGTGGTAAACCACCTGAACGAGGGAGGCGCCGCAGCCATAGGCTTTGATATACTCTTCAAGAACGCCGACTTTGGAAAACAAAAGGCGGACCAGGTAAAAGCTCTTTTGGACGGTGTGGAGCCCGACAAGTCCTGGGATTCCCTCTACCCCCAGATTCTTTCGGCATACAACTACGACTCAATGCTTGTAGACGCAGTCAAACGCAGCGGCAACGTCATCATTTGCGATATGTTCGACGAATCCAAGTCCTACAAGCACGAATCCCAATGGAGGCCCCTCAGCGGCGAGGCCCGAGCCCAGGAAGTGGGCTTGCAATCCGTGATTTCCTCCTACAAGCACATCGACTCCGATTCCATCAAGAACCAAAAGCCGACCCGTCAAGTAGACAGCCTGGACAATATCGAGCCCAAGGACCTTCTGGACAACGTTTTCCCGGAACTTGCACAGGCAGGCAAATTTGTGGGCTCCGTCAACGCCTACCCCGACAACGACGGTGTGGTACGCCATGTTTCAATGCTGTACCGTTTTCCCAACCCATTCCTGGAAGCCACCAGGGACCCCGATCTTGAAAACATCGGTAGAATCGATTCCTCCAGAATTTATTCCACAATGTCCCTAATGACCGTATTGCACCTGTTCCATCAAAAACCCGAAAACGTCGAAATCAAGATGGGGCAGTACATTAACGTGGGCAAGCCCTTCGGTGTTTACAGGGACAGTTCTGGAGAATACCACACCACGTACCCCCATTTCAGCTACCCCATGTTCCTGGCCCTTCAGGAAAGGCTTAAAGAAAAGAAATTCCATAAGAAAGCCATCAACGACTTCATAGACATTTCCTCCAAGATTATTGCCACAAAGTCCAAGGACGGTTCCATTACCTTCGAAATTTTCGAAGGCCAGGTTCTTACCGCAAGGTTGTCCAACCTTGTCAGGAACTTGGACGTCTCCGTTCTAGAAACCCTCGAAAAAAACGAAACCAGGGACCTGGGCGACGGATTATCCATTAGGCACGACAATGAGGAGAACAACGGCAATCGCTTTATCATTGAAGACTCCGAAGAGGAGGAAGAGGCTATCATAACGCCCTATGTGGTCAAGGCGGTCCGTTTCTTCAAGGATACGCTTCAAAAGCTGCCCGAGGACAAGCCCACCCTTCTTTCCCTGGATCTGGACATCCGTTTTGACAAGGCCACAAAGAAATGGCATGCCACCCAGGTCATTCTGTCCGATGCGGTGATTCGAGACATCCAAGCCACCGACGAAGAAAAAATCCTGAATTTGCAACCTGGCGAAGAAATCCGTTTCGGTAAAGAAAAACACATTCCCATCGACCGTTTCGGGCGTTACCAGGTTCGCTACAAGGGGCGTTACAACACATCGGTGCCCCTGCGCACGTTCCAGCACCTTTCCTACTACGACGTGACCAAGAACCGCGTGGACCCCATTTTCTACCAAGGGAAAATTTTCATCTTGGGTTCTGCGGCGGCTGCCCTGTTCGACTTTGCCACGGCCCCTCACGAAGAAAATTATCCGGCGGTCCTGATACACGCCACCATCATCAAGAACATTCTTGAAGACGACTACATTGTCACCCTGGGAGAAAACTACCAACAGATCATCGTTATTCTTTTGGCCCTTCTCTGCGTATTCATCGGGCTTTTCCTCAAGAGCTATTATTCGGTACCCATTTCACTGGTACTCATGGTCATTTACACCTTTGCAGCATACTGCTACTTCGAAAGCGGCTTGTACATCGGTGTTTCCAAACAGTTGCTGGCAATCATCCTCACCAACATCACGGCACTTGTGGTTCAATTCTACTTTGAAAATAGGGAAAAGAGCTTTATCAACAATGCGTTCAAGCAGTACATTTCTCCCGAGCTGATCGATGCCATGGTGGTCAACGAAATCATGCCAACCCTGGGAGGTTCTAAATCCGACATTACTGCCTACTTCACCGACATTGCAAGTTTTTCCACATTCTCCGAAGAAATCGGCGACCCACAGAAACTGGTTGAACTTTTAAATGATTATCTGACGGAAATGACCGACACCCTCCTTGAAAACAAGGGAACCCTGGACAAGTACGAAGGCGACGCCATCATCGCATTTTTCGGAGCACCCATGCCTTTGGAAAATCACGCCTTAAGCGCATGCTATTCCGCCGTAGACATGCAGCGTAAACTTATGAAACTTCGTAAAAAATGGGCTCAAGAAAAGAATGCCGACGGAGAGAACAAATGGCCAAAGGTTGTACACAACATGCACATGAGAATCGGCATCAACTCCGGCGACATCGTGACCGGCAACATGGGTTCTTCCACGAGAAAGAACTACACAATGATGGGCGACGCAGTGAACCTGGCGTCGCGACTTGAAAGTGCCGCCAAGCAGTACGGAGCCTACATCCAGATCAGCGAAGAAACCAAGAATCGCCTTAAGAAGGACAAGGGCCGTTTCATCTATCGTACCTTGGACACAATCCGCGTGGTGGGCAAGAGCGAACCGATCAAGACCTTTGAACTTTTGGAGAAGAGTACGTGCGAAAACGCAGACCAACTCCAAGAACTGGTAGTAACCTGGGAAAGAGCCCGCAAATGCTACCTGGCCATGAAATGGGACGAAGCCATCGATCTGTTCACCCAATGTCTGGACTTGGAGCCCCATCACCCGGACCGTGACCCCGGAAGCAAGACAACGCCATCCCACGTCTACATCAAGCGCTGCGAGGCGTACAAAAAAACACCCCCGGTGGCCGAGGGCGAATCTTGGGACGGTGTGTTTACCGCTACAGAAAAGTAACGGTTATCGGTTATCGGTTTTCGGTTTTCGGTGTTCAGCAATCAGCCATCAACGGTCAACCAACCACCAACCACCAATAACCAACCACTAACCACCAATCACCACAAATTACGAAGGCGAGAGCAAATGGTATTCAGTTATCAGTTATCGGTTAT
>JABUUR010000073.1 GCA_021443065.1 Fibrobacter sp. | reverse complement strand
TTTTATAACCGAATGACGCAGCGGGACACGAAGTGTCAAGCGCTAAGAAATGCTTCATCACTCTGTGGATGCGGATATGCCCTTCCCCTGCATCGTATACGATCGTTTTTTTTTGTACAAACCGTGGGCTCGCTACGATATATATAGTGGAATATTTCTAGATTACCGTTGAACAGAACAAGGAATGCTTTTTATGGCAGAATGTAAAGAAAAAAAAGAAAATCAGACCCCGGACATGTTGAAAAAGGCCGAAGAGTACCTGGCCAATAATCGCCGTATTTTCCTCTGGGGTGGTGTAGATGACGAAAGTGCCGAACGTATCGTCAAGCAGTTGCTCTACCTGGATTCCCTGAATCACGAGGACATTGTTTTCTTCATCAACAGCCCCGGCGGCGTCATCAGCAGCGGCCTTGCCATTTATGACTGCATCAACGCCATCAAGAGCGATGTGGTCACGGTATGCTGCGGTCAGGCGGCCTCCATGGGCGCAGTCCTGCTGACTTCCGGTGCAAAGGGCAAACGTTATGCATGGCCCAACGCCCGCATTATGATCCACCAGCCCCTCATCCACGGTGAAATCGTGGCCCCTGCCAGCGACATCCAGATCCAGGCCGAAGAAATGCTGCGCATTCGCGGCATCACCGGCAAGATTCTCGCCGAAACTTCCGGCCACTCCCTTGAAGAAATTGACCGCGATACCGAACGCGACAACTTCATGTCTGCAGAACAGGCCAAGGCCTACGGATTGATCGACAAGATCGAAAGCCTGATTTAGCGAGATAAGTCATGGGTTTATTTTCTGCGATTAAGAACGGCCTGAGCAAGACCCGCGACGCCCTCATGGGCGAGTTGAAGGGCATTGTGGGTGCCGGAAAGATTACCGATGAAACTCTGGAGGAGTTGGAAGAGCACCTGATCAAGGCCGATGTGGGTGTGGAAGCCGCGTTCCTTTTGACCGATGCCCTCCGGGAAAGCGCCCTGGGCAAGTCCCTGACCACGGAACAGGTGCTGGACATCATGCGTTCCGAGGCGGAGCGCCTTTTGAAGGACCCACCCCCCTTTGAATTGAAGGGCAAGCCCCACGTGATTCTTGTAATCGGGGTGAACGGCGCCGGCAAAACCACCACCATCGGTAAACTTGCCGCCCGGCTTATCGGCGAAGGCAAAAAGGTGATGATTGCGGCCTGCGATACTTTCCGTGCGGCGGCCATCGACCAGCTTGAGACCTGGGCGCAGCGTTCCGGTGCAGAATTTGTGAAACATCAAGAAGGCTCCGATCCGGCATCCGTGGCGTTTGACGCCTGTAGTGCCGCCGTTGCCCGCGGTTGCGATGTGGTTCTGATTGACACTGCAGGTCGTCTTCACAACAAGGACTACCTGATGGAGGAACTGAAAAAGATTGTCCGCGTCATCAAGAAGGTAAATCCCGAAATGCCCCAGGACATGTGGCTTGTAATCGACGGCAATACCGGGCAGAACACCATAAACCAGACCAAGATTTTCAACCAGAGTTTTCCGCTGACGGGCCTTGTGGTGACTAAGCTGGACGGAACTGCCCGAGGCGGTGCGGTGCTTAGCATTGCAAGTTCCTTGCAGATTCCCATCCGCTGGATTGGCATGGGAGAGCGCATCGACCAGTTGGTGCCCTTCAGCAAGGCGGAATACGTAGACGGCTTGTTCGAAAACGCATTGGAAGAATCGTAGCCTGGATTGATTGTCGCTTGGAACAACGAAAATGTTTACCATATCGGGCATTGCAAAAAAGGTGAAGGGAGGGCAGTTCGTTGCCCTTTCTTTCGTTGTGGCTGCATTGCTCGGTTGTTCCAGTGAAGTTTCCGTAGATCCCAACTACGTAGACACCTTTGTTGAGCTTCGTCTTGTGGATATTACCTATGGGGCCCAGGCCCCGGCATCCCGCATCGCCCGTCAAGATATTTTGAAAAAGCACGGGTACACCCTGGAGTCTTACCTCGCCATGACCGACAAGGTCCTTGCCGACGAGACTATGTGGGTTCCTTTCCAAAAGGCCGTTACCGTTCGCATCGACGAAAAAATTGCGGAACTCGGCAATACTTCCAAGGCGGAGTCCCCTGTAGAAAGCCCGGGGCAGCCAAAGTCGGTGCCTTCCACCGGTCGTAAAAGGGGGAAGGACTGATGCGTAAGATTTTGCCGGTTCTTGTTCTCTTGCTTACGATGGCGGTTTTGACCCTTGCAAAGGAAGGGGATAATCCTATGGCACCCCGCAAGCGCATGGTCCGCTGGATGGGTTACGACGAAGCCCTGGCCAAGGCCGCCGATGCTCCCCGCCTGATTTTTGTGGACTTGTATGCGGATTGGTGCGTTCCCTGCCAGATTATGGACAAGAACGTCTACGCCGACCCTACGGTGGCATCCCTCTTGAACATCCGGTTCTATCCCGTAAAGCTGGATGTGGATTCCCAGGATACCATTCTTTGCGATGGTGTCAAGAATACGGTCCAGCGTTGCTACTTCGATGTGTGGGAGTTGGAGGCCCTGCCGGCGATGGTCGTTATGGCGCCCAAGGGTTCTTCGATCTTGACGGTGACCCAGTCCATGTCCCCGCAAGAAATGCAGTATTTGCTTTACCAGTTTTTAGACAAAGAAAAGGAGTGGATTGCACGATGAGTGAAGAATTCCTCTTTGGCGTTCGGGTTGTATTTTGGGTGATGCTGATCTTGATCTTGCATTGCTACCTGTTCTTTCCTGTCACATTGCCTTTTGTAAGTGAAATCTTCAAGCGCAAGAAGAAGGGGGCTGTGGAAGGCGGCGAACTGCCCACGGTTTCCATACTGATTTCTGCGTATAACGAAGAGGCTGTCATTGAACGCAAAATCCAGAACATTCTGCAAATCGATTACCCCAGGGAAAAGTTGGAAGTGCTGATTGGCGACGACGGCTCTGCAGACCGTACCGCTGAAATTGTGGAGCGCTACGCGGACCGTGGCATCACCTTGGTCCGCGCCCCGAAAAATGCCGGAAAGGCAGCCATGCTGAACCGCCTGAACCGCATTGCAAAAAACGAGATTCTGGTCCTCTGCGATGCCAACACCATGTTTTTCCCCAATGTAATCCGAAAACTGGTGCAGCCTTTCCAGGATTCAGAAATCGGTTGCGCCTGTGGCCACTTGATACTTTCCGACAAGAGTGGCAGCGTCCTTGGCCGCGGCGAGAGTTCCTACTGGGACCTGGAATCCGAGATCAAGAAGTTCGAAGGAATTCTGGACCGCCTGATCGGCGGTAACGGCGCCCTGTACGCCATCCGCCGGGAGTTGTACACGGAACTGCCCGTCAAGAAAAGCGTCATGGACGACTTCTTCATTGCCACAAAGGTTTTGCAAAAGGGGTTCTACTGCACGTTCGTTTCCAGTGCCATTGGCACGGAGCAAACCTCCAAGGAGTCCAGCGGCGAGTTCCGCCGCAAGGTTCGCATCGGTCGGGCAAACTTCAATTTTTTGCTGTCCTATTTGCCTTTGCTTAACCCCTTACGCCCTTTGACTGCCTACCTGTTTTTCTCCCACAAGATTTTGCGTTGGTTTTCTCCCCATATTCTGATTCTGCTTTACGTGACGAACGCACTCCTCCTGACCAGCGGTATTTTCTACCAGGTGTCTTTCGGTGTCATCACCTTGATCCTTCTGGTGTCCCTGCTCAAGATTGTTCCCAGCGGGTATTATTTCTTGTCCATGAATTACGCCATGCTTAAGGGCTTTTTCCTCGCCTTTACCCGTGAAAAAAGCGGCGGCTGGGCCCGCGAAGCCCGCAGCGATGACGAGGCCTAGTGGCAATTCCCTAGAGAGGTTGTCCGTGAGAAAGTTCTTTAAGGCAATGGCGTTTGCGTGCTGCTTGTGTGGCGTGACCAATGTCTGCGCCCGTCCTTTTACCATGGACCTGCAGGGCGGAGTGGTGAACCATGTGAGCGAGATGACAAGTTTCAACTTGAACGTCTTTGGACATTGGTGGTTCCCCATCGACCAGATGTTCTTTGTGGGTGTCGGTTCGGGCTATCAGGAAATCGATAACGTAAGCCTGGTTCCCCTGTCTGCAAGCTTCTGGATGCGGATTCCCGTAGGAACGGCCGTGATGCCTGTGGCCCTGGCTGATTGGGGTTACCTCATCGGTAAAAAACACCAGATGTTCTGGCGTGTGGCTGCCGGGGCAGATATAAAAAGCGGGGACCATTCGTCCATCATGGCCACGGGCGGGTACCAGTTTTTGGACCATGCCGGGAAAGGCTACGTGTTCTTGCAGTTGGGTTTCCTTGTAGAGATATAAGGGCTTTGCGCCGACAAAATGGACCACCTGCAAAATCGTGTGACAGTTTTTTCCATAGAGACCAGGCAGATTTCCCAACCCGCCGTCACCCTGGAACCGTCAGATGATAGGGTCTTGATTCTAGCTGTCCTTCGGACAGTTCCGCCAGAGGCTCGGTCGAAATAGTTGTCAGTAGTCAGTTGTCGGTAGTGAGGTTCGGCGTAAACGCCTGGAG
>JABUUR010000287.1 GCA_021443065.1 Fibrobacter sp. | reverse complement strand
AGAGGCGGGGGACCTGTGAGAACTGCCCCCGCGTGGGAACCGTGAACGGCCCCTGCGGCCCTGTAAAAACGCCAACAATATGCGGGGCAATACTACGCCGTTTTGTGCCCGAGGCGCTGCCTATTCGTCAGTTTTTATATATTTCATTTCGGTTGGCTTATGAAATTTATCACTTTTATTTTTGCAGTCCTTGTTCTGGTTTCCAGCTCCTTCGGCGAGACTTTCGTCGCCGTGCTGGAGACTTTTTCCGGCGTTCTCAAGGAGAGCGAAAAGGTTTTTGTCACCGACAAGATTCGTGCCGAGGCCCGCAAGGCCTTGCCTGGCGATTTCGTCATCATGACCCGCGAGAATATTTCGCAGATGCTTCCTCCCGGAAAGTCCATCGAGGACTGCGAGGGATCCTGCCTTGTGGAAACGGGCCGGAACATCTCTGCGGACTATGTTGCGCAGGGCAGGGTGGACAAGGTGGGAAAGAGCCTTTATCTTACCATAGAGTTGTACAGTACCGAAAGTAACGACTTGATGAGTTCCATTTCCGAAACCGCGAAAAACGTGGACCAGCTGGTAAAGCTTTTGGACAGCAAGGCCGGCGGTCTCTTTGCGCAGATTCTTGCAAAAAGGAAAGCCTCTGAATCAATGCCCGAGGGCAAGATTCTTTATGACTTGAAACAGAAAAAAGGTTCCGGTACCCATTTGGTTGAAATCTCTACGGATCCGGCGGGAGCTTCCTTTATTGTCGTGGATGAACAAATTCCCGGCTGCTCCAGCACGCCCTGCATGATTGAAATTGCCCCGGGTGAACACCATTTTATTTTTACTCTGGAGGGATACCAGGTCAAGGATACTATCATGAAGACCGATGGCTGGAGCAAAAAAATCGCACTGGAAAGAAATTATGGATTTGCGGATATAACTCCCCGGTATAGCAGCTCCCAGAAACCAATTGTAATTATTGACAACAATGGTGGAATCGTTGGCAGGAACAGGCTCCCCGTGGGTAGGCACCATGGAAAAATAATGCATGTCTGCTATGAACCCTTGGAATTTAGTTTTGCTCTCACCCCCGATAAGAATGTGGTTATAGATGGGTACTTGACTCCCCTTATGTCTGTTTTGCAGCTTTCCGCCGAGGAAAACGGGACACCCAAGGCCTTACCGGTGTATGTCGATGACAAGGAGGTGGGAACCACTCCTTTTGCAGGGACGGTTCCCTACTGTAGCATGCAGAATATCAGGGTGGGTGACGATTTTGTGGATCTGGACCTGGTTCCAAACAAGACTATCAAATATGTCCACAAGGTCAATTCCTCGTTTTTTACGGATCCCCGTGACGGCAACAGATATCGCGTTGCAAAATATGGCAACCTCACCTGGATGAACGAGAACCTACGGTACAAGACGAAGAACTCCTTTTGTTACAACAATGATTGCAGAATGTATAGCAAGTACGGTTCGTATTATGCATGGGACGAGGCCATGAACGTCTGCCCATCAGGATGGCGGCTGCCCGACAGTACCGAGATATGGGGGCTTTTGGAGTCGGCGGGTGTCCGGTATCATGCTGATCAATACGGCAGATTCCACGCTGACCAGCTTTTGGAAGCAAGTGCATTGAAATCAGATCCCAAGAAGCTAAAAATTGAACCTAGCGGTTTTGACATGATGCATGGCGGACGTGGTATTGCCGATGAAGTCACTGGTCCCTATGTTCGTGATTTTGAAAAATATGGGATGTTCTGGCTCTCTAGGGCAACTAGTGTTTTCGGAAAGGATGCTGCCTATGCATTCCTGATGTGGACTGGTGGTTTGGCGAAATTTGCCACGGAGCTTAAAATAAATATGTTGCCGGTCCGCTGCGTAAAATGAAGCGTCTAGTTTTTATTCTTGTTTTGCAGTTCCTTGCGCTGGACTGTTCTGCAAAAGCATTCGTTGCAGTTCTCGAGACCTATTCTACGGTCATTTCCTCCAGCGAAAAGAGATATGTAACCAGCAAGATCCGCACGGTAGCAAGGGAATCCTTGAATGATGATTTTACGGTCATGAGCCGCGAGAATATCCAGGAGATGCTGCCTCCCGGGAAGTCCATCGAGGATTGCGAGGGCACATGCCTTGTGGAAACGGGCCGGAACATTTCCGCAGACTACATCTGCCAAGGCAGGGTGGCCAAGGTGGGGCGAAACCTTTACGTGACCGTGGAACTTTACAATACGGCAACAAATGACCTGGTCAGTTCCTTCTCCGAGGTGGCCGAGAATATGGACCAGATGATTTCTGTTCTTGAAAAAAAGCTTGCGAGACTTTTTGCTCCCCTGTCCGGAAAATCTGTTGCAAGTGATGGCGTTCAATTTTATGATTCAGAACGTTTCGCTGGCTTGGTTCCGCCCAAGTTTCATATCGTGAAGTTTAATAGTAAGCAGTGCGGTGTTTCACTGACCGTTGACGGTGCTCCAGAAAAGAAGTGCTCCAGGATGCCCTGCTCCGTGGAACTATCCGAGGGGGAACATAAGTTTTCCTTCAGCTTGCCCACGGGGTTTCTCAGGGATACGGTGGTTCACATAACGTCGGATATCAAGAGCATCTGGGCTGCGGACGGCGTCATGGAGGATGAAAACCTTGATCCCTGCGACACCGTCAAGGATGTCCGTACGATTATTACGGACTCACGTGATGGAAACAAGTATCGCACTGTCAAGTTCGGCAATGCCACCTGGATGGTCGAAAACCTGCGGTACAAGACAAAGAATTCCATGTGCTACGAGGACAATTGCAAGGAGTACAGCAAGTACGGTTCTTATTATACATGGGATGAGGCTGTGAACTCCTGCCCGGCAGGGTGGCACCTGCCCGATACGACAGATGCAAGGGAACTTCTTAGGTTCGTGGCCGCCCAGTATTGGGATGGAGACAGGAACATGGCCAGTAAGCTGATGGATTCGGCAACCTTGGATTCTTTGTCCAAGGCAAAAAACATCAAGTCCGGAATCAAGCCTAGCGGATTTGATGCCGTATTTGGTGGACATTATATGAAAGTATTTGGACTGCCAGTTCATGTAGGTGCTTTTGAGCAAGGATATTTGTGGCTTCACAATTCCTACCCTCCTTCAAATGCATGGATGTTAAAATATGATTTGTCGGGTTGGGTTGCTATTTACGATGCAAAGAAACGTGAAATGTTGCCGGTCCGCTGCGTAAAAAATGCTAAAAAAGCTGCACGGCCTTGAATCCTTGTAAGTTTCTCAACGCAACTTCTTATTAACACCATATTTTTATTCCTTTCGGGATTAATGAATATATTTTAACACTGGTGTTTTGTATTAGTGCCTTGTGGCTGTTTGGGATTTTTTTTGCTTCAAGGTCTACTATGTAAAGGAGTGGTGCAATGCTGCACAAATCTTGGGTGTTTTGCGTTTTGTTCTTTGCTGTCTTTGCGCAAGCAAAGCTGACTGTTCACATTCAGTCGCCATGGCGCGATGACGCTTCCAAGGAGGGGTATTTTTTGCATATCCTGGGAGGCACCACCAGCTACAACGCAGGTTATGGCGAAGGCTCCAACACCATCATGGCCGATGAAGGGGATAGCTGGTTTGTCTACACCTGGGACAAGGAAATCTCGGATTTCCAGGACTGGATGAATTTTACCGTGGCGCTGTACCCCAATACGGCGGACTACAACTACAACAACAACAATGGGGACAAGTGGACCGAGTTCGGCGAGATGAAAATCGTGGCCTTCTTCGGCACGGAAAATGAAATCTGGCTTTATACGAGCACCGCGGACAAGACCTTCGAGAAATCCTTCGTGGCCCCCGGTTCCAAGATGGTGTGGTTCAAGAGCCCCTGGGGAAACAAGGCGCTTCCCCAGATGATTTTCGGGAAGGATTCCATCCTCATGCGTTTCGCGCAGGACGACGAGACCCGGTGCGGCTGGTTCTACGGGGCGGTTTCCCCGGCGGTGATGAAGGCGAATCCCCTGAGAAACGTCCACTTTATCCGCTACCGCACGCCCTATATGTCGTTACCCGGGGAGGGCGTCATCGAGCTTGGAAATTCCCTGGACGCGCAGGATTCCATCTTCATCGACGGTACGGCGGACATATTGCTTCCCTCATACGAAATCGGCGATTTGGGGGCCTGCTTCGACTCCTCCAGGACGTTGCACATTTACCACCCCTGGCGAAACAACTCCACCTTCAAGGATAGCCTGGTGTACATTTCCGTAGGGAACAACATCCTGAACAACCCGGTGGCGACAGAGCGGGACGAGGATTACCCCTACTGGCTCGAGTACGTTTTTGACGCTGCCACGGTTGCTTCCGCCAACTGGTCCTCCCCTTCGGCGCAATTCAACATTTACCGCCGTCAAAACGAGTGGCCCCATGATGATTGTGGCGGACGATTCCATCCGCATGGGTCCCATTACCGCAAATAAGTTCGACGAAGGCCAGAGCGATACCTGCGGCTGGTACCAGGGGATCTACTACAAGCATAACGACGACTGGACCGTACAGTTCAGGCAGTCCTTCGGTACGGAGT
>JABUUR010000291.1 GCA_021443065.1 Fibrobacter sp. | reverse complement strand
TTTGCGCGACCCATGCGGTGGCCGTCGGTTGCCACCATGGAGACCTTGCCGTCTACGGCTTCAAGAAAGACACCGTTCAGATTCTGGCGGGTAGAGTCGTTGGAAACTGCAAAGGCGGTCTTTTCGACGAGGAACGCCAGTTCGCTTGCAGCAAACGTCAGGGAGGAACCTTCTACTTCGGGGAACGGAGGGAAGTCGCTGGCGTCGAAACCCATGATGGAGGCCTGGCCACGTTCGCTCCACTTGATCTTGGTCAAGTAGTCCTGCACGTCGATGCTGATGTTTTCGATGGCGGGGTCTACCAGGGCCTTGATCAGTTCGGAGAACTTGCGTGCGTTGATGACGACCTCGCCATCACGTTCGCCGTTCACTTCCAGCTTGGTCCTGATACCAAGGTTCAAGTCCGTGGCGCAGATCTCAAGAGTATTGCCTTCCAAGCGGAGGGAATAGTTGTTCAGAATCTGGAGGGTGGACTTGTTAGGAATTGCAGTGATTGCGGTCTGCAGAGCTTCCTGCAAGACGGACTTCTTGATCTCGAACTTCATTTTAGCCTCTCTGGATTAACATTGTGCCTACGAAAAATACAACGGCCACGGCGCCAAGGGCTACAATCACCCATGTGCTCAAGGTGTTCTTTTTCTTGGGCGTAAATTTCTTGACTTCTTGCTTAGCATGTCTACGATCGCGACGGCTCATAGAAAATCTCCAATTAGTTAACGGATAAAAAACTAATTTATTTATTGAACAAGGAAATTTTTTATGCACGAAACACCTCTAAATAAGCTGAAAAACAAGGCTATGTCCGCGGCGTCTTCCGCCGTATTGCGTGTGGAACTGGCCACAGAGGAATCTAAACTGAAAAAGAACTTCCAGTCCCTGGGTCAGAAGCTCCACATGGCGGTCAAGGAGGACCTTTTGGCTGCCATCAAGGACGACCCTTCCGTGGTGGAATTGCTGGGGGCCATCGAAGAGCGCAAGCGCCGCATCAAGAGTCTAGAGAACAAAATCGAAAACCCGGGCGAAGATGAAGAAGCTTGAGATCCACGTATTCCCCAGCAAGACGACCCCGGGCAGGAACATCAAGGTCTCCTTGGCGGGCGCCATAGCGTTTGTAATTTGCGTGGTGACCGGCATTGCCGGTTTTATCCTGTTTTCTCCGGTCAGTATTTTGAACAACGTAACGAGTGGCAACATTACGGACATTCATCGTCAGAATACGGCCATCAAGCACGAACTTTCTGCCATCCGCGCTTCTGTGGATTCCACAATCCTCAAGGTGGAGGAAACCCGCATTCTCCGCGACAGCACCTTGAAATCCGGCGGTCTTGGCTTTGTGCTGGAATCTGCTATTTCCGACGAAGAAAAGGCTCTTGGAAAACGCAAGGGCTTAAACGAAATCGAAGGTTCTTTCCGCAAGTTGATTTCGGCATTGGAAAAGGATTCTGCATTGGCTGCAAGTATTCCGGTAATCCACCCCATGAAAAACGGTCATGCCATCAAGAAACGCTTTGAAATGGTCCACGACCCCTTTACGGACCAGGACCTGCCCCACCGCGGTATAGACTATGTGGCCGCCGAGGGTGACACCGTCTACGCCACCGGTGCAGGTGTTGTGACCGAAGTCCGCAAGCATCGCGGGTTTGGGCTTTCCATGAAAATCGAACATGTGAAGGGCGTAAGGACGTTCTACGCCCATCTTGGTAAAAACCTGGTGGCTGCCAATGCAAAGGTGAGCCGCGGCCAGCCCATTGCCATTGTGGGCGAAAGTGGAACGGAGTCCAGCATCGGGCTACATTACGAAATCCGCCTGGACGGCACGCCTGTAAATCCGGAAAGTTTTTTCATAACAAAGTAAGCGAGTCAGTGGGGTATCTGGTTATGGCAAATTCAGCATTCGAACAGAACATTGTCGCCATGGTGTGGGACTGCGACAAGACCCTCATCAGTTCTTACATGCAAGAGCCCTTGTTCCGCCATTACAATGTGGATGGTGCTAAGTTCTGGGCCGAGGTCAATGCCCTCAAGGATCGTTACGGCACCCAGGGAATTTCTGTCAATGCAGATACGAGCTACTTGAATCATATACTCACCTACGTCAAGGCGGGTATCTTCAAGGGGTTGAACAACAGGCTGCTGCACGAATTCGGAAAAGAGTTGAAGTTCTATCCGGGGCTGCCTGATTTTTTTGGCGAGGTAAAAAAACTGATTGAGGAAGACCCCAAGTACAAGGCCTTCGATATCCGGCTGGAACATTATGTTGTTAGTACAGGGTTTGCAGAAACCATCAAGGGAAGCGCCATCGCCCCTTATGTGGACGGCATTTTCGGATGCGAGTTTATCGAAGATGTATTGATGCCTGGTTTCTTGGACGAAGCCGCACCTGCGATGAGTGCCTCGGGTTGCGAGATTTCCCAGGTGGCCTGCGCCTTGGACAATACTTCCAAGACACGCTACCTTTTTGAAATCAACAAGGGCAGCAACAAGTATCCCGAGACCATCGACGTGAATTCTTCCATCGCCCGCTCCAGCCGCCGTGTTCCTTTCGAGAACATGGTGTACATTGCCGACGGCCCCAGCGATGTTCCGGCCTTTAGCATATTGAACTACAACGGGGGCGGTACCTTTGCCGTGTACCCCAAGGGCGACCCCAAGGGTATGCGCCAGGTGGAAGCCCTCCGCTGTGATGGACGCGTGCAGATGTACGGCGAGGCAGACTACACAAAGGCAAGCCTCTCCTGGATGTGGCTTACAGAAAAGGCCCGCTCCATCGCCGACAAAATTGTGGCCGCAAAGCAAGACGCCATAAAGAACAGCGCCGGCGCCCCTCCCACCCATTTAGGGTAGGTCTTACAGAAGGATATCACGGTGGTGGAGTTTGATGGCGAATTAATCATTCGCTAGATCAGGTAGATCCCCAGCCCGTTCAGGAAACGGTTCAGGCAGAAAAGTCCGAACCCCAGGATAAACAGTTGGATGATTACGAACTGCACCGGATGTTCCCTGAAATGGTATTCGCTTCCCTGATGCGAGATATTGCCGCGGACGATATTGCTGATGAACCAGGCGAAAAAGAGAATGGTAAGGAGCAGGGCCATTTGACTGTCGATTTGTGGTACTTTTGTGGGCTAAAAATACATGATTTTTCGATTTTTGTCCAAATTTGTTGCTTTTTTGCCTATAAAATTCAGTAATGACGGGTTGAAGGCGTCGATTCCTAGTTATATTTATGGTCCCCAGTGTCTTGGGGCCAAAACAATTATCGTGTCTCACATGCTTTTGTCGACTTTTCAGGAGTTTTAATGGCAAATAAGAGTAAGCGCGGAATTTTGATTAGTAAGACACCGTACGAAAAGCGAATCGCCATCATGGAAGACGGCGAACTCGTTGAGTTGGTTGTTGAAGGTGTCTCTTCTACTCGAGTTCTGGGCAACATTTATAAGGGCGTGGTTCAGAAGGTGCTTCCGGCACTGAAGGCTGCGTTTATCGATATCGGCTTGGAAAAGGCCGGCTTCCTCCATCAGGAAGACGCCATGGACCGCAACGAACTGCTTCGTCGCGAATATGGCGACGACGATGACGAGGGTGGATCTTCCAAGGAAATTTCCATTGACGAAATCCTCCACGAGGGCCAGGAAATCATGGTCCAGGTGGTCAAGGAGCCTATCAGCACCAAGGGTGCCCGTTTGACGACTCACCTGAGTTTCGCCGGGCGTTTTTTGGTGTGCATGCCGGGTACCAACTTCGTCGGTGTGTCCAAGCGTGAACGTGATCCGGCCAAGCGCCGCGAATTCAAGAAGGTAGTCAAGCGCCTGAAGGGTCGCGATGTGGGCTACATCGTTCGTACCAACGGCTTGAACGAGTCGGAGTTCGAAATCAACAAGCAGATGCGCGAACTGGAGAGCAAGTGGGAACAGACGAAGTTCAACTTCGAGAACCAGCCTGCCGAAACCTGCATCTATGAGGAATCGGACTCCATCGAACAGACTGTCCGCGAATACTTCAGCGATAACACCGACTACGTGTATATCGACAATCGCGACGAGTACTTCGCCCTCCGGGAATACCTGAAGATCTTGTCTCCGGACAAGTTGGACAAGGTAAAGTTGTGGAGCAGCAACGAAAGCCTGTTCGAATATTTCAAGATTGAAAACGACTACGCCCGCTCCCTGCAGCGTCAGGTTCCGCTGCCCCGTGGCGGAAACCTGGTCATCGAGCAGACCGAGGCCCTGGTGTCCATCGACGTGAACACCGGTCCCAAGGTCCATGGCAAGGACCAGGCCAAGATTATCCTTGAAACCAACATCGATGCCTGCCACGAAATTGCAAAGCAGTTGCGTCTGCGCGACGTGGGCGGCCTTATCATCATCGACTTCATCGACATGGAGTCCGAGGCCGACAACGAAATCGTCTATCAGGAATTCCGCAAGGCCATCCGTCGGGACAAGGCTCCCATCACGCCGGCCCCCATCAGCCAGTTTGGCCTGATGGAAGTGACCCGCAAGCGTGTGCGCGTCAACCTCATGACCGAAAAGAC
>JABUUR010000285.1 GCA_021443065.1 Fibrobacter sp. | reverse complement strand
CCACCTTGGCCAAGGTGGAACAAATGGAAATCTTGCGGTCGTTGGCCATGCCGTTTGTATTTTCTGCTTCGGCACAGACGATGATCACGTCGCGGTAACGATCGATGGCACGGTCCGGTGTCTTGACAAAATAGCGGATGTCCTGGTTCTGCTGGTCAAAGAACCTTGACGCCCCGGAGCCCGGTGTAAGCATTGCCCTGATGGCTGCCTCGATCTCGTGGCAGGTGGACTGGTGGAAGGCGATGATGCCCAGGGTTTGGCTGGGGTTTCGCTCGGCGTGGCGCACTGCCGCCTGGGCGATGGTCAATACCTTGTCTTGAACGGGCTTGAACCGAATGCCCTTGAATTCTGCACGGCTGGGGGCGGGGAACTGCTTGATGCTGTCGTTGTAAATCTTGTGGTTTGCAAAACCCGTCAGCGAGGCGTCGGCGTAAATCCTGGCCAGCCAAAGTTCACGTGTAGGCACGCCCTGACGCAGGATAGACGACAAGATGCTTTCTTGGAAGAAAGGCGTGTGCTTTAGGGGGGTCTCCTGGTAGGCGTCGAAAGGCAAAAGCTCGGGGCTGGGATTGTGGGGGTCGCCGATAAAGATCGCCTTTGTTGCGCAAAGGATGCTGGGCAGTACCTCTGTTACGGAAATGCTGTCTGCATCGAGTATCACTGCAAGGTCGAACTTGCTGTCTGCAGGCAATGTCGTGGAACCGTTCAGGTTGACCACAGTCATAAGTTCCGGATTCTTTTCGAGGGAATCGTGGAGTGCCTTGAAGTTTGCGTTGCTGAACTTGTCCAACAGTTCGCGGTAGGCGTTGTTCTTTTTGTACCTGGCCTTGGGGTTCAGGGAGAACAGGTCCGGGCAGCTCCTTGTGGCAGACTGGATTTGCTGGCCCGCCCACTGGTGAACGAATGCCTGGGCGATATCCTTGGTGACCTTGTCCGGGTCGGCAACGAATTTTGCGAGACTGGTGCAATTCTTTTCTTCGATCTTGCAGATAAGGGCCGTCAATTGCAGGTGGATGTCCAGGCTGTCCCAGTTTTCGCTCCAGGACTTGATGGCTCCGTGCCACTTGTTGATGTCCAGGCTGTCCAGGGGCGGTTCAAGCTTCATGTCCCTGGAAATCTGGCGGATTGCCTTTTGGAGAGTCTTCGATGCCTCCACGACCTCGCCGAAGTTTTCGAGAATCTGCTTGATGTTGTGCCACTGTTCCAGAATCTGGAGCAGCAGGTCCAGTCGGGGGTTGTTCTCGTATTTTTTGCGGAACTCGTAGATGTACTGGATTTTCTTGTCGAGTTCCACCCAGTTGGAACGTTCGAAAAGCCAGTCCTTGCCCAGCAGATGGTTGCCCAATACGGAGCTGTCCTTGTAGACCTTCTTGTTCTCCTGAAGTTCGAGGAGGGTGTCGATCAAATCCAGCAGTTGGGTGTCCGAAGAAACGTCCTTGGGGTTGCGGATGACCTGGAGCAATTGCTTTTTGGTGGTGCGGTATCTGTCGGAAAGGCCTTTAAGGGTAACCTTGAGGCAGTCCTCGAATTCCTGACGAAGTGACAGGACGTTGGTATCTACGGCATCGTCGGTGTAGATTTCGGAGGTCTGGCGACGGTAACGGACCCACTTGTCGCCTGCCTCGGGAAGGTTTGTCAGGGTGTCCTTGTAGGCGGCCCAGTTGCTGGAACGGAGTTCCCAGTTTTCGAAGTCGGGGGTGTCCTGGTTGAAGTTGTCCTGGATCAGTTCCAGGATGTCGGCCAGGCTGGTAAGGAAAATGCCCGTGGGAAAAAGCCCCGCCCCTTCGAGCAACTTGATGGTGGGGTCCAGCCTGGAAACATTTTCCACGGCCTGCCTCAGCTGCTCGGCGATGGATGCTTTTTTCTCGTCGGTGAGGCTTGGCACCTGGACTCCCAGGAAGGCCCTGCGTGCCTCCAGACCTTTCTTGTTGAAGTACAGGTCGGAGAGTTCTTCCAGTGTGGTTTTCAGTGAGGCGTAGTCGATGTAGCCCAGTTCGCTTACGCCCTGGAATACGGAGTCGGGAACCTTTTGCTTGGGGGGCTTTGCCGCGATGAATTCTTCCAGCAGGTCCGAAAGCAGAACCCCTGCCGGCTGGAGAGGCTTGTTTACGGTGTCGTAGTAGTCCAGAAATTCCTTGCGGACCTTGCGGACCTCGGATTCGAGAGCGCTTCGGTCTGCCTCCGCGAAGGTGCGGAAAGGCGGTTTCCATGCGTTATGGAATGCGCTTGCGGTAACGGCGCGGCGGGTGACCACCAGCACCTTCTTGTCGTGGGCGATGGCCTCGGCCACGATGTTTGCCGCCACCCTCATCTTGGAGGTGCCTGGCAGGGACTGGATCGCGTATGCCGGGACTTTTTCGTCCAGCGCGTCGATAGTGACCTTTGTGGTATGGGAGTCGGTCTGGTATAAAAAATGATGGTCCGCCGGGGAGTAAACCTGGTCAAAGTCTTGGTTTTCGAACTTGGATTCGGTCACTTCGTAGCCGTCGCCGCTAAGCAGGGGCTGTATGACGGCGTTGGTTTCGATTTTCTTGTCGCTCCAGCCGACTTCGTAACGCTTTTTCAAAAGCAGGCGTGTGGTGTTTGCAAAGGCGAGGCACAGCCCGTGGCGGGTGAATTTCCAGTTGCGCTCGCCGGCGATGGCCTTTTCGAAAAGTGAGAAATACTGCAATATGCTGAACTTGCCCTTGTTGACGGCGTCTTCGGCCTTGGGCAGGTTGATCTTGTCCTTGAGGCGGGCCCGGAGAATGACGTTTTCGATGGGGGCGCGGTCGGCAAGGGTCAGCGTCTTCTTGTTGATGTCTGCATCTACGGGGATCAACAGGCTTGGGGCCAGGGCGTTGCCGTCCCATTTCAGAAAACCCAGCACGAGGTACAGGTCGGATTCCCCGTAGTCTTCGCTTTTTTCACGAAGGACCTGGAGCATGGTGTCTTCCATGACGAGCTTTTGCTGGATGGTCAGGTTTGCGGACACGGGGTAGAAGGAGTCCAGCGGCAGGGGACCCTCGGATTGCACCCATTTTTCGTAGAAAAGGTCGCCGGCCTCCATGATCAGGGGCGACTGGAATTCACCTTTCGAGGAAAAATTGAGCAAACGATCCTTGGAATCGAAAAGAGTGGCTTCTTCTCGAATTTTAGATACGATAGAGGATGATAATGCCTGGGACATATCATCAATATAATTTTTTTAAGGATATGGTTTTGAATTTGTCTAAAAAGAGTTCGATATTTTATCTATGGCGTCCTGCAAAGATGTGACGTGGCTCACACTTTGAAAGCCTGCCTTGAAAAGAACCCGCCCCAGGAGGGCTTCGGGGGAAATTCCTTCCTGTTTGTCTTGACGGATGCTGTGGGCGAGTTCCCGTTTTGACAGTTTTTTGCCGGTGGGGTCTACAATGAGGCCGTGATGAAGGTACAGGGGGCGGTTGTAGGGCTTGACAAATGCGTTACAAATTGCTTGTGAAAGGTCGATTTGCCTTGCGGTGGAGTTCCTGATGTCTTCGCCACGGACGATGTGGGTGATTTCTTGCTCCAGGTCGTCGACGCAGGCTGCAAACTGGTAGGTCCAGCAACCCTCGCGGTCCTTGACGGGAAAGTCGCCGCATTGCATTGCGGGGTTTTCTGCGAAATCTCCCAGGCGGTAATCGCTCCATTGAATTACTTTGTCTGTAACCTTGAAACGGAGGCTGTGGGGTTCTGCGATGTTTTGACAAAGGTTGCGGCATTTGCCCTGGTAGATGATTTCGCCGGTGTCGCCCTTGGGGTTTTCGGCCTCCAGCTGCTTGCGGCTGCAGGTGCAGGGGTAAATGAGGCCTTGTGACGTTAATTTGTCTAAAACACCCTGGTAGATTTCGTTGCGCTCGCTCTGGATGCTGAAACTGTCGTATTCAAATCCCAGCCATTCCAGGTCTTCGCGGATGCCGTCGACGTAGGCCTGACGGGAGCGGCCCCGGTCGTGGTCCTCGATTCGCAAGTGGATGTGCAGGCCCCATTTTTTTGCAGCGGCCCACACGTAAAGGGCCGAAAGGAGGTGGCCTTCGTGCAAGTAGCCTGTGGGGCTTGGGGCGAATCTGATTTTTCCTGCCATAGAACAGCCCCGAAATTAGAAATAGATGTCCGTTTTGTGGGGCGGGATTTGCTATCTTGGTTCGTAATGCGAAACGATTCTTGCTTTTTGAAATTCTATATGGCTTCGGTGTTGGTTTCGGCCTTTGCCGTAGTTGGTTTGTGTTCCTGTTCTACGGCCCCTGCGCCAAAGACCGAGGGGGCGGCGTCTTCCGAGGCGGCTGCGTCTCTCGCTTCCGCTGGGGCTGTTCAAGGTAGCCAGGGGGGCGGGCAACCCGCCGTTGCGCTCTCTGCAGGCGTGGCTAGCATTCCCGCAAGCTACAAGGACATTCGGTTTCCGGAGTTCAAGTACGTTGCCCCGTACCCCAAGGATTACCGCGTGGAGGTGGCGCCGGGCATTACCGGCTACATCGTCAGCGACCGTTCCTTGCCGCTGGTGAACTTTACCGTTTACTTCGACGAATCTTCGGTGCCTGGCAGTTTAAAGGAAAATGCCGCCAATGAAATGGTGGGTTC
>JABUUR010000488.1 GCA_021443065.1 Fibrobacter sp. | reverse complement strand
GGCCTCCGCGCCGGGACCTCCTCCCGCACTGTCATCCCGGCCTCCGCGCCGGGACCTCCCCCCGCATTGTCGTCCCGGCCCCAGCACTGTCATCCCGGGCTTGACCCGGGATCCCCTCCCGCATTGTCATCCCGGCCCCAGCATTGTCATCCCGGCCTCCGCGCCGGGACCTCCTCCCGCATTGTCATCCCGGCCTCCGCGCCGGGACCTCCTCCTGCATTGTCATCCCGGGCTTGCCCCGGGATCCCCCTGACGACTACCGACAACCGATAACAGAAAACCTGGTTTTATCTTCCAAGTGATTTAGCCGGTGGTTCTTTTTCTTTTCTACTTTTGTTTTAGTGAAATTGCTGTTTTCAAGATTTTGTATTGCACTTGTGGCTCTCCTTTGCGTAGGTTGTTTTTTGACTTCGTGTCATAATACGCTTGTAAAACCGAAGTCTGCGCCGGTGTTCTATTCAGATTCCCGCTCTGTATGCCTTTTGCCCACCTCGGCCATGAAAGAATCTGTGGATATGCCCCAGCATTTGCAGGGTACGTTTATAAAGGAGGACGGCTCAGAGGCAAACTTCGATGTCGATACCTGGGTCAGGGCCAACGATTCCATTCTTTCGGTTTTCTTGTTCGGAGGTTTTGGGACAACCCTTGCAGAACTGACCTATACGGGTGACAGCGTCTCCTTTGAAAGTTCTGTCATGGACGTGCATAAAATGAAAGCGGAGTACGTCTTGGCGGATTTGCAAGTCTGTTTTTACCCTTATGAGGCCCTCAAGGCTAATTTCGGGCAGTCGGGTTTCACCTTTGTTGAAGAACTGCAGGGCGGTGATTTTTTACGAACCCTTTCTGAAAACGGAAAGCCTATTTTGAAGGTGGAAAAAACCGGCAACCAAATTATTCTGGTCAACGAACTTCGCCATTACAAATACCATATCACCTTAGGAGCCGACCGATGAAACGCCCCTTGTACATTAATGATTTTGGATTCCATTGCATTCTGGGCGGCAACAAGGAAGACGTACTGGCAAAGCTTTCCCGTGGGGAACGTGGGAATTTCAGTTGCCTTGATGTAGACGGCGTAGTGCGGCCGGCTGCTGTCATCGACATGGAAACGCTGCCCCCGGTACAAGACCCCAGGTTCGATTACAGAATCAACCGCCTTAGCAACGCGGCCCTTTCGGGTATCGACGAAACCATTTGTAAAATGGTTGAGTTGTACGGAACCGACCGAGTGGGTATTTTTATGGGATCTTGCGACAACGGATCGGAGGCCTCCCTGCAGGCATTGAAATGCCTTAAGCAGACGGGTTTCTTTCCGGAGGGTTACGCGCTGGACTACCAGAGCGTAGAATTTCCCGCTAGGTACGTTGCCGAACGCTACGGAATCACTGGTATGTTGGAGGTCCATTCCACAGCCTGCGCCTCCAGTGTCAGTGCCTTTGTCTCTGCCCGCAACAACATTTATGCAGGCAACTGCGATGCCGCCATTGTAGGTGGAGTTGACATTGCCGCCCTGCCCGTGATTCTCGGGTTCGCCTCCCTGGAGGCCATGAGCGACAAGCCCACCAATCCTTTCAGCGCCAACCGTTCCGGGTTGACGTTGGGCGATGCCGCCGCTTTTTTCGTCATTACAGGAAAACCCGACCATGCCCTTTGCAAAGAAGATTGCAAGGGCCTTATGGTGGAAGGTTTTGGCGAAAGTGCCGATGCCGACCACATTACCGCACCCCGCGCCGATGGGGAAGGTGCCTACCAGGCCATGAAGGCCGCTCTAGAAGATGCCGAATTGGAACCTTCTCAAATCGATTACGTCAATCTTCACGGCACGGGCACGCGGCTAAACGATGCCATGGAGGGCCTGGCGGTGAACAGGCTTCTGGGAGAGGATGTTCCCATCAGTTCTACCAAGGCGTTGACGGGCCACACCTTGGGTGCTGCAGGCGCACTCGAAACAGCTTTCTGTTGCATGGCCTTAAAACGCCAAGTGTTGCCGGCCCACCTCTACGACGGCGTTTCTGATCCTCAAATCCCCAAGGTCCATCTTGTATCCCCGGGAGAAAAACCGGTGCGCCTCAAGCGCTGCCTCAGCAATTCCTTTGCCTTCGGTGGCTGCAACGCAAGTTTAGTGATTACGGACGGCTCTGAAATATGAAAGCAATCGATTTAGACCTGAATAAGAAAAGCGATTTGGAAACCTTGGTCCCCCACAAAGGGAAAATGTTCCTTTTAAATCGCGTCAAGAATTACGACCTGGAAACCATAACCATTGAAACCCAGGTGGACATCGACGAAACCAGCATGTTCTACGACGAAACTCTGGGCGGCGTGCCGGTGTGGATCACCTTTGAATACATGGCCCAGAGCATATCCCTCATGTCAGGTATCTTTGGTCGTGCCCACAGCGAGCCTCCTAAGGTAGGGTTCATTATGAGCGTCTCCAGCTTCAGCTCCCATGTGCCTGTATTAAGGAAAGGCGACGTGGTCACCCTCAAGGTCCACCAGACCATCCGAATGGATGCGGCTGTCACCTTCGAAGGACAGGCCTTTGTGGAAAATGGCGAAGGCTATATTCTTGCCGCAGAGGGCGTTTTGAACACCGTGGAAGTTCCCGATCCCCAAAAGTCTTTGGGCTTGTAGCCCTGGTTTCGGTGCCCGAAAAAAAATTCTAAATTTTGCCCTATATGGAAAATCAGGTTTTAATCACCGGCGCCAGTGGAGGAATTGGCCAAGCCATAGCCAAGGCTGTAGCCCAGGCGGGTTATGGTGTAGTGGCCCACTACAATAGCAATGCTGCTCCCGTACAGGCTTTGGCCGAACAGATCCGTGCCGACGGCGGTAGTATCCGCACCCTGCAGTTTGACATTCGCAATCGCGAGCAATGCCGTGAGGTCCTCGAAAAGGACATTGCCGAAAACGGAACCTACTACGGTGTCGTGACTAACGCGGGCGTTTGTGCCGACATGACCTTTGCCGCCATGGAGGGCGAATACTGGGACAAGGTCATCGATACAAACCTGAATGGATTTTTTAACGTGGTGCAGCCTCTGGTTATGCCCCTTTGCCGCAAAAAGCGAGGCCGTATCATTACCGTTTCCTCAGTTTCCGGCGTTATCGGTAACCGCGGCCAGGTAAATTACAGCGCCTCCAAGGCGGGCATCATCGGGGCTACCAAGGCCTTGGCAACGGAACTTGCCAGCCGAAACATTACCGTAAACAGTGTTGCGCCCGGCCTCATCGAAACCGAGATGATCAAGGATGCTCCGCTGGATATGATTCTTCCGGCCATTCCCATGAAGCGTGTGGGCAAGCCTGAAGAAGTCGCCGCCACGGTGGTTTTCCTGCTGTCCGAGGGCGCGGCCTACATTACCCGTCAAGTTATTTCTGTAAACGGAGGCCTTGCATGACCCGTAGAGTTGTAGTTACAGGTGGATCTTGTATTTCTGCTCTTGGATCTGAGGTGGATGAAGTCTTTGAATCTCTCCATTCCTTGAAAAATCGTATTGTCCGTATGGAAGACTGGGAAAAGTTCACCCAGATGAACACCCGGCTTGCCTGTCCCATTCTTTACGACTTGCCGGAGTATCCGCGCAAGGCTGTTCGCGGGGCGGGGCGTGTGGGCCTGTTGGCCTTGGCCTCTGCAGACAAGGCCATGCAGGTGGCAGGCCTTGCCGGCGACAAGGAACTTTTGAAGTCCGGACGGGTGGGGGTGGCCTACGGTTCCTCCATGGGGAGCATCCATCCCTTGCAGGATTTTTTCTCCATGCTTAATCCGCCCTACGATTGCTCCAAGATTACGGCTACAACTTACATCCGCTCCATGCCCCAGACCTGCGCCGTAAACATCAGCGTTTTCTTTGGCATGACAGGCCGCCTCATTACCACGAATACGGCATGCACCAGCGGTAGCCTTTCTATCGGTTACGCCTACGAGGCCATCAAGTACGGTATGCAAGATGTAATGGTTGCCGGCGGTGCCGACGAACTGGACCCTACGGAATCCGCCGTGTTCGACACCTTGTTTGCAACCAGCGTAAAAAACGATAACCCGCATCTGACCCCCGCCGCCTACGACAAGGACCGCGATGGTTTGGTCATCGGCGAAGGTGCCGGCACCCTGGTTCTCGAAGAGTACGAACATGCCAGGGCTCGTGGCGCAAAAATCTATGCGGAACTGGTGGGCTTTGGCCATAATACCGATGGCGATCACATTACCCAGCCAAAAAAGGAAACCATGCAAGTAGCGTTGGAACTTGCCCTGAAAGATTCGGGCCTTTCGCCTGATTCGATCGGCTATGTCAACGGCCACGGTACTGCAACTCGTCATGGCGACATCGCCGAAAGCTGGGCTACCTACAATGCCATGAAGGGCAGGGCGGTTCCCCTGTCCAGCCTCAAGAGCTACATTGGCCACACTCTGGGAGCCTGTGGCGGTATCGAAGCGTGGCTGGGCATTCACATGATGAACAAGGGCTGGTTCAGCCCCAACCTGAATTTAAGGAACGTTGACCCAGAATGCGCACCCCTGGATTACATTACCGGCTCCGGTCGCGATATGGATGTGGAATACTTCATGTCCAATAATTTCGCCTTCGGAGGAATCAACACGTCCTTGGTTTTCAAAAAAATCTAGTTTAAG
>JABUUR010000047.1 GCA_021443065.1 Fibrobacter sp. | reverse complement strand
GAGCGGGCCAGGGAGACCAGGTCTGCCACCACGGCGGAGGCGGTGGGCAGGCGGCCGGCTCCGGCACCCGTCTGAAGCGTTTCGCCCAGGTTGTCGCACTGGAGGTACACCGCATTCAGAACGCGATTGACGCTGGACAACTGGTGGTCCATGGGCACCAGGCAGGGATGGACGCGGGCGTCAACCCGAGCACCTTCACGGCGGTAAATGCCCAGAAGTTTTACGCAGCAGCCAAGTTCCTTGGCGATTGCAATATCCTGGGCGGTAATCTTCGAAATGCCGGTCACATGAATCTTTTCGAAGTCCACCCGATGACCGCTGCAGAGCGAAGCCAAAAGGGCAGTCTTGTGGGCGGAGTCGATACCTTCGATATCGAAGGTGGGGTCCGCTTCCGCAAATCCCAGACGTTGGGCGTCCTTAAGGACAACGTCGAAATCCAGGCCTTCTTCGGCCATGCGGCTCAGGATGTAGTTGCAGGTTCCGTTAATGATGCAACTCAGGTTTTCCACTGTAGAACCCAGGAGGCCTTCCTGCAGGCTACGGATAATGGGAATGCCCCCGCCCACCGCAGCTTCAAACAGAACATGCAAGCCCTTGGAGGCCGCCAGCGGGAAAATTTCGTGACCGTACTTGGCAAGGAGAGCCTTGTTGGCGGTCACCACATGCTTTCCGTTTTCCAAAGCGGCAAGGATCCACTTGCGCGGCATATTGTAGCCGCCAGCCAGTTCCACCAGTACATCGATGTCGTCAGAAGCAATCATCTCGTCGGCGTTGGTGGAAGTTTTGTAACCCTTGGCCTTGTAAGGAGCTACTTCTTCGTCGGACTTTGCACAAATGCAAGCCAATTCCATTTCAACACCCAACGTTTCCTTATACTCGACGATTTTCTGCTCGAGGATCTGAATAACACCGCCACCGACGGTACCCGTACCAATAAGACCAATACGCAACATATAGCGTCTCCATTTTAAATTTTACCGCAATAAAATAGAAAATTTCACAATTGCTTGGCCTTTGGAAAAAGCCACAACACGTTGTAAATCACACCCCGCCTTATACGATAAAACCTATTTGCAAGCAAATAAAAAGTTTATATATTTGTATCCATGGAACAACAATCTGTGAATCCGGCCATCGGATCCATCCTCAACGAGCAAAAGCTCAAGAACATCGTCTATCCGGCGAAGTTGTTCAGGGCTCGTCTGAACGAAGAATTTTTACGATCCAACCGAACCCGCAGACCGTTCCTCTACATAAAAATCTACGCCCACCAGTACGACATTTTCGGCTGGGGCCGCCCTACGGCAACCGTCGAGAACACCTGGCGGATCAGCATCCTCACCATGTTCTCCCACCTGCGCTTTATCGATGTCCTGGGCTTTCTCCCCGACAGCAACGGAATCGGCATCATCCTGTTGAACTCCGACATGAACAAGCTGGTGGCCATACGCAAGGAAATCTTGCACAAGCTGAACGACGCGGGCCTTATCCAGTCCCTGCGCATCAAGCCCCGCAAGCCCATTTTCGAAGCCCACCTTTACATGGGTTCCCAGGAAAAGACCAATCTCGAAATGCAGGCCCAGCTGGACGATTTCAACAGCGCCAACGGCGCATTCTTCACCCTGCAGCGCCTCAACCTGGACGACATTTGGCAGCATCCTCACAAGATCCGCTACCGTCACATCATCAAACGATTCGCAGACTTGACCTGCACCAGTGCCGCCATCGTCCTGTGCTCCCCTCTTCTTTTGTTCTGCGCCGCTGCCGTAAAAATAAGCGACCCCAAGGGTCCCATCATCTTTAAGCAGACCCGCGTAGGCAAGAACGGCAGGCTTTTCACCATGTACAAGTTCCGCAGCATGTACGCCGATGCCGAAGAACGCAAAAAAGCCCTGCTGGAGCAGAACGAAACCGGCGGAAAGACTTTCAAGATGAAGAACGACCCGAGAATCTATCCTTTCGGCCACGTCCTTCGCAAGTTCAGCCTCGATGAACTGCCACAGTTCTTCAACATCATCAAGGGCGACATGTCCATCGTGGGCCCCCGCCCCCCCATTCCTTCCGAAGTGGCGGAATACGAGCCCTGGCACCGCATGCGTTTGTCTGTAACGCCGGGGCTTACCTGCATTTGGCAAGTCAGCGGTCGCAGCAACATCAGTTTCGAAGGTCAGATGCGCCTGGACAACGACTACATCCGCCGCGACGGCAAGTTGGTAGACGACTTCATGCTCATTCTAAAGACATTCAAGGTCGTGTTCAAGGGAGAAGGAGCCTATTAAGCCCTGCTAAATTTGTGCGCCCTCCCACAAAGAAATCCTTTTCATCTTAAAAAAATCTTCCATTTTTTCATCTGCTCCGAGATTTATTTAGATTGTCCCCCGTATGGGAAACCACAAGGAGTAGTTTAATGAAAAAACGTTTTGTGCCCGTAGCACTGGCTTCTGCCGTAGCCGCCTCAGCAGCATCAATCGCGGTAGATCCCTCCAGCGCAAAGCAGACCATCATCGGTTTTGGCGGAGGCAGCGTTTACTACCAGAATTGGATTGCAAATCTTTCTGCAGCAGATCAAAAGGACCTTTTCGATACCGCATTCACAGGCCTAAACCTTTCCATTCTCCGTATCGGAAACTGGCTCCAAGACGAAAACAAGGACTTAAGCGATGACGTGGCGATTATCAAGGCCGGCAAGGAACGCCTTGGGGACCACATGAAAATCGAAATGTCCAGCTGGTCTGCACCGGGAAACCTCAAACCCAGCGGCAGCGTCAATGGAAGCGCCGGCTCCACCAAATCCGACAAGAGCCTAAAGAAAGCCTCCGGCGACAAGTACGGTGCCTACGCATATACCGACTTTGCCAACTGGTGGAAATCCAGCCTCCAGAAATACGCAGCAGCCGGAATCACCCCGGACTACATTTCCCTGCAGAACGAGCCCGACATGGAAGCCTCTTACGAGGAAACCCTGTTCGAACCTACGGAGACCAACGATATTGCAGGTTACAAGCAGGCCTTGAACGCCGTGTATGATGCATTGAACGGCATGAGCAACCGCCCCAAGATTCTCGGACCCGAGCCATTGGGCATAGGCTACAACTACTTCCAGAAGTACGCCACGGAACTGGACGCCTCCAAACTGGACGGCTACGCCTACCACCTGTACCACGCCGGCAACGGAAACGACAACTCCGGAAACAACTACCTGAATCCGGAAAATTTCCGCAGCCCCATGAAAGAAATTGCAACAGCCTACAACACCAAACCCATCATCATGACGGAGTTCTGCCCCATGGAGGACGAACCTCGCGAAGAAGACATGGTGGGTCTTGCCCACATCATGCAAGTGGGCTTTACCGACGGTTACCTCAGCGGCTACATAGCCTGGGAACTTTTCTACGGATACCACAGCCAGATGGTAGGTGTCTGCCCCGGTGCGGGCTGGGACTTGACCGGCGAAGGCAAGTACGTTTGCGAAGGAACCGAAATCAAGATTTTCCCGGAATACCATGCCATGCGTCACTATTCCAAGTTCGTAAACCCGGGCTGGAAGGTGGTTGCCGCATCGACAGCGGAATCCAACCTGAAGACGGTGGCCTTTGCAAGTCCGGCAGGGGACTCCGTTTCAGTCATCGTAATCAACACCGGCAAATCCGAAATCAGTTTGGACAACCCCGCAATTTCCGGCATGGCTCTTGCGAACGCAGTCCAGTCCAAGGAAAACGGCCTCAAGAGCAAGAATGTCTCTTTGGCCTCTTGCACCATTCTTCCGGCACGATCCATCACCACGCTGGTTTACCGAAAGGGAGCCTCAGCCCCCGCCGCCACCACATGTAAAGACGAAACCTCCGACGCAAACTACGTAGAACCCGTGGTTGTACCCACCGAAGATATCGTCATCGTAGACTATTCCACCACTACCGATGTTTCCACCTGGCAGGCCATGAACGAAAAACTCTCCCCCGTCACCTACAGTTCAAACACCCTAGACGGCATCACAGGCTACGCCACGGTACCTTTGGCAGGTTGCGACCAGGCAGATACCACAGGGACCTGCACCTACATGGACCAGCTCATGAATGTAAACGACAAGGCTGCAGAAGCGCTGAAGAGTTGTTCCAGCCTGGTCGTCACTATGCGCAGCACCACATCCGAAAATGCCTATGTGAACGTGGGCGGAGCCAACAATTCCAAGTGGGTGGACTACGAATACGGCAAGTTGGCCAGCGGTAGCCAGTGGAGCGAAACCAAGGTCTCCTTGGCAAAGGAAGGCAGCAACGGTTCCACTGCGCTCCACTTCAACAGCAACGCCGAAGGCATCCACATTGCAAAAATCGTCGCCCGCGGCTGCACCACCAAGTCTACGGCAATCGCCCAAAGTTACAAGTTCAAACTGGCCGACGACTACCACATGCCTGCAAAACTCTTCGACATGAACGGCAAGTTCCTCTGGAGCGGAATCAAGAGCCAGGCGCTGAACGCCGACGGTACACTCCGCCTGAACGTTCACCAAGGCGTCTACCTGCTAAAGACAAAATCCGGCATCCACCGCACCATCAAGAAGTAATCCACTATCATCCCGGCCTCCCTCCCCGTTGTCATCCACTGCGTGGACAAGTCTTTCTAAGCGCTAAAGCGCTAAGAAATGCTTCAT
>JABUUR010000534.1 GCA_021443065.1 Fibrobacter sp. | reverse complement strand
TATAGAATTGTTGGCAACTTTGTTGCCTTACAATTCTTAGGTTCGAAGGAGCAGTCGCGGCCTCACCGCTGACCACTGATAACTGATAACCGACCACTGATAACTGATAACCGACAACTGAATACCAGATATTACCTGCCACATGTTATTTGCTGATGAATCTTTTTTATCGGCTTAATTCTACTACGTAGTCGGCGGCGTTGACGAAATCCTGGGCGTGTTCGATGGCGATAACCGTGTGGCCCGCTTCTGTAAGGCCGTTGATCAAATCCAGCAGGTGCTCGATGTCTACCTGGTGGAGCCCGCGGGCGGGTTCGTCGAAAAGGAACAGGGTGTGTGGGGCCTTTGCCCTGGCCAGTGCGATAGACAACCGCAGACGGGCCCGCTCGCCGCCGGACATGTGGGCGGTGGATTGGCCCAGCCGTAGGTATTCCAGGCCTGTGTCTACCAAGGGCCTTAGTTTGTCTGCAAAAGGCTTCATGTTCACGAACAACTTGTAAGCGCTTCCGATTTCCATGTCCAGGATGTCTGCTATGGAAAGACTCTTGAAACGTATGTCAAGGATCTCGTCCCTAAAGCGCTTGCCCAGGCATACGGGGCATTCGGCTTCTTCGTAGCCGGAGGGGTCCAGGATGACGCCTTCGCCTTTGCAGTTTTCGCAGCGGCCTCCTGCGGTGTGGGTGGCGAATTTTCCCGCGGCGTATCCGCGGACCTTGCTTTCGGGAAGTTTTGCGAACAAGTCACGAAGCAAGTTCCCCATACCGATGGCGCTGAGGACGGTGCTGCGACGATTCCCGTGAAAATCCCCTGTGGTGAGGATGGATGTGGCCTCGATTCCCAAGGGTGAAAATTGGCCGGAGGTACCCCGGAGTGCCAAATTCTTGAACATGAGGGTGGATTTTCCGCTGCCGCTTTGCCCTGTGATGACGCTGAACTTGTTCAGGGGAAATTCTGCTGAAACGGATTTCATGTCGAAGAGGGCGAAATCCTTGACGGAGATGGATTTCCCAGAACCCTTTGATTTTCCAAGAACTTTCGATTTTGCGAATCCTTGTGCAGGGAATTTTTTTGAATGGTTCAAAGACTTGATCCAGTTTGCGGTGGGGGAGGCGGGGTTCTCTAGAACTTCCTTGGCGCTTCCCATGAACAAGACTTCGCCACCTTTTTCTCCTGCCCCTGGACCCATTTCGATGATCCAGTCCGCCTTCTCGATGATGGCCGGGTTGTGTTCTATGAGCACGAGGGTGTTGCCTCGGGATTGAACCTTCTTCAGAACCTTCCACAGTGCTTCCACGTCTGTGCGGTGGAGCCCGCTTGCCGGCTCGTCCAAGGCGATCAACAATCCGTTCAAATGCCCTGTGGAAAGGCTTGCCAATCGCAAGCGCTGCATTTCTCCGCCGGACAACGTCGTGCCGGAACGACCTGCGGTAAGGTAGCCTATATCAAGTTCGTTCACCGCCTCTATACGGTCTAGCAGGCTGTTCAACGTCGGGGCCAGGTTCTGCTTGACGCGATCTTGGAAAAGGCCGCGGGCCTTTGATTCCAGCAGGGAAAAGGGCGTGCATAACAATTCAGCCCAGGTGACGCCCCCGACGGCTGCATTCAGGAATTCTTTCTTCAATCTGAGGCCGCCGCACTCCTTGCATTCCTGCTGGTTGTCCTCTGCGATTTCCTTAAAGCCGGTTCCGCTACAGCAGGGGCAAACGTTCTTTCTGTTGTAGGGCGAAAAGTCGGCGGCTTCCAAAGCCTGGATTTCGGCAGGGCCGTGCTCCTTGCAGCAGGGTACCGTACTGAAGTCTGACCGGGTCCCGTTTTCGTCTAACGTCAAACGGGTGTGTGTCAGTTTCAGCACACCGTCTACCGCTTCTGCAATGCGGGTGCGGGTGTTCTGCCGCACGATGACACGGTCCACCACAATGAAAAATTCCTTGGGCCGGAGCGTTTTTTCGTTTTCGTTCAAGTCGGCTAGGGAGTAGGCTACGCCGTCGGCAATGGCCCGGGTGTAGCCTTGCGCAAGGAAAGCCGCCGACAGTTTGTCCAGCGATTGCGCTGTCCGAAGAGCGCCGGTTGCGGTTTCGATTTGGGCTAAAAACTGCAACTTCGCCCCTTCCGGCCTGCTTGCTATCTGTCGGATGATTTCTTCACGGCTGGTGGACTCCATGGGGCTTCCGCAAACAGGACATGCCGGCTTTGCGAAGAATGCGAAAAGTGTACGCAGTGCGCTATCGCATTCCGAGATGCTCAATGCGTAGGCCTTGGCCGGAGATTGACCGTGACTGGGCCCGACGGCAATGCTTGCACTCAGGCCTTCGGCGCTGTCCAGGGGAATGTGGCGGCGACCGCCCAACAGTTCGCTGGCGAAGGGGGAAAGAGTTTCCAGATAGCGGCGCTTGCACTCTCCATGAAGGGTGTCCAAGACCAACGTGGATTTTCCGCAACCCGACGGACCGCAGACCACGGTAATCTTTCCCTTTGGGAAATCTACGTCTACGTTTTTTAAGTTATGGAGCCTGCATCCTCGAAAACAGATGAAATCCTGGGACAATTTTTTGCACCCCTTGGAAAAATCACCAATCACTTTTCAATCACTCTTTTAATCACTCTTTAATAGTGAACCGCAGTTCGCCGAAGGGGGTGCAGAAGTCCATGTTGTCCAGGTTGTTCTCTTCGATTCCCGCAAAGATCCTGTAGCCGCCACCGATGGACACTTCCAGGGCCTTGGTGAGCCTTGCGTTAAAGTGGACTGAGACGTCGGCGGTGAAAAAATAGTCTTCGGGAGAGAAAGATTCGTCACCCTGGTTCAGGGTGTTCACAACGCCCATGCCTACGTTTACCGGTATGGATACGGCGTAAATCCCGTGGCGGTAGGGGGTGACTTCACCTTGGAGACCGAAGGCCTTGTAATCCAGCATCTGTTTGTGCTTGACGTTGTAGTTGCGGACGTCGCTAAGGATTACGCTCCCCCAGATGCCGGAACTTAACATGTTGTTCCAGTCGATGCCTATGCGAAGCCCCGCGAAAATCGTGCCGTCGTCTGTAATCATGGAATTTCCGCCGCTAAAGCCCAAGAATGCCTTCCAACGGTCGTTGGCAACTTCTTCGGCCTCGAACGGAACCGAGCGGAGTTCGGCGAAACTGCTCACGGCGCAGGCCAGAACAACCAGTGCGGCTGTGAAAAACTTATTTCTTTTCTTCGATTGTGCTGTCATGAACGTCCTCCAGGGTTGCTGCCCAGTTCCATTTTTTTTCCTTGGCCTCGGGCCAACAGCAGATGGTCCACACGAGGCTGTTACCACATAATATAATTGTCCAGATCCCAAAAACCAAGAACAAAAGCAGGGGGATAAAGGCTAGCGAACCGTAGAATATGGACATCCTGGTGACCATGGCCGTCTGGATGAACATGAGGATCTTTACGTAGATGTTTATGGCAAGCCATGAGATAAGGGCGGACATGAAGGAGACCAGGGTCAGTTTGCGTTTTGTGTAATACTTGGCCTTCTTTTTGGGACGGGCCGGCAAAGCCCGGAGCATCAGGAATATGAGGAAAATCGCTGCGACATGGAATGCGCAACTCCAGAAAAAGTCTATGATGGTGGCCAACGTCTCCGGGGAAAAATGGAATCCGTCTACCATGATCAGGCGCAGTACGTTTTGGATGTGGTTCACGAATCCGGCGAACATGCCGATGATTCCTGCCACAATCAACAGGAACGGGGTGTATATCTGGATTTGACGGATCAGGGTGCGTGACGTCTTGTTTTCCCAGACTACGTTGAAATTGGATTCCAGGCTGCCAAAGGCCAGGATGAACGTCACGAAAAGGCCCAGTGCGCCGATGAATCCAAGTTTACCGATTGGTACGTGCTCCGCGTTCTGCACGATGGTGATCAGGGGGTCGATGGGCCAGTCCAGGTTCAGCATGTTCAAGATCATGGGCAGATAGTCGCTCATGAAATGTCCAAGGCCCACCGCCAGGGATATGGACGTAAGTAGAATGAGCAGGGGGACCACTGCCACCAGGGTGGTGTATGTCAGGGAGGCCGCACGGGTCATTCCGTGGTAATAGAGGAAGGACTTTCCGGTGACGATGATGATTTTTACAAAAGTGGGAGAACGGGCTGCGATTCCATCGAACAACCATTCCCAGGAGAATTTCTTCCACCAATTTGACATAACGGAGCAAAATGTAGTAAATCGGCGTTATTTGCCGTCGGAACGGTCGCCTCCGTATGGAAATTAACAGATGTTTTAGAGAAAAACTTTAAATTGTAGACTTTTTATTATTTTAAAAATTGTAAAAATCTGATATTTATGTAAATTCTAAATAAAATTGTAGACTTTTTATTTAAAAAATGCTAAATTTAAGAGACGGGTGTGGTGTGGGATGGATGGATCGACGGAATGTTTTTGGACAAAAAATCAAGGCAAAGGTTTTGGTGGACGAAACGTTTTGGCGCAGTATGGGATAAATTATAAATGGAATGATGTAAGGAGTGTTTATGGTACTCAAGTCCGTTTTAAAGTTTGGTTTGGCTGCCGGATTGGCGACAAGCGTTTTCGCTGCTCCGCAGATGGAGTATTTAAACCGCGGTGTTTCTGTGGCCAACGTAGGTGCCGGAGTGTTGGTTAGTTGGCGCCTGCTTGGCTC
>JABUUR010000142.1 GCA_021443065.1 Fibrobacter sp. | reverse complement strand
TATTTACTGTCACCCTGGAGTGCCTCTGGCACGATAGGGTCCATTGGTTTTCAAGGGCTCCTTTAAAAATCATAAAAATGAATTTTTAGAGGTGCCCTCAAGTAATAAAAAACACCCCGATTTGCATCGGGGCGCTTTTTTGGGGGTTAGGAGGAGAACAAAGAGTTCTTGAACACAAAGATACCAAAACGAATGGTCGTTGAACAGACTTTTTTGAAAGATTCTGAAACAAGTGTTGAGAACTTCTCATTGACCACTTTTGCCTAAAAATTGCTAAATTGGATAGAGTATGAAGAAATTTGTTGCTCCTGCAGTATTGTTTGTGCTGGCCATCGCCTTGGCCGCATACCTTGCTCTCGACTTTTCGGGTTCCAAGTCCTCCTTCGATTCCGAAGGCTACATGGCCGAACGTGCCAAGATCGATTCCCTGGAGATTGAACTTTGGAACGCCCAGGGTAACCCCGATGCTCAGGTTGTCATCCGTACGGAACTGGCCGCCTCCTGGGAAACCTTGGCTGCATTGCGGTCCGGCCCCACTGCAGAACCGCAAGTTCCTGCTCCCGAGTCTGGAGCGGAACCTGGCCCGCAGGCAACCCAGGCAATGTCTTCCGATGTGATTCTGTGGATTGTGGGCGGTGCTGCTGCGATCGTCTTGTGCGTTATTGTGCTTGTATTGCTCTTGAAGCGTCGTCAGGTGATCATCACCCAGAAAATGGAGGCGATAAAGGCTGCGGAACGGTTCAAGGAGCCTAAGGGTGGTTTTGACGATGCTGCAACCCTTGTATCACGCCCCCGCCCCCAAAAGCGATCCATCATTGCAGATGCCGAGGAATACGCCGCCCAAAAGCGTGAAACCATGGTGCAGGAGGCTGCGGACAAACCTGCGGAAACCGACCAGAAGATTGTCTTCGAGGACGAAAACGGCATTCCCGAGAACAAGATTCTTACGGGCTCACCCGAAAGCAAGCCTACCCTTCGTCCTACGGCCAAGGAGCGGATTACCTCCGCAATGCAGAACCTGTCCGATGTCTTGCGTGCGCCCCGAGGGCTTTCCCGCGAACGTACCATGAAACTTCGCGCCCAGAGCCGCAACGCTACCGGCGACCCCAACCTGTTGGGCAGCAGCCCTCTGGAAATTACCCGCTTCGATCGGGAAAATTCTGAAAAGAACAAGATTCTACAACTTTCCCGCCGCGGCGTCCCCGCATCCATTATCGCCTCTCGAATGAAAATTCCCCAGGACAAGGTGGAGTCCATCATTCGCGAAAATCAGGACTAGCGCTTATGCGTTACCGATTCCGCTGCGAATACCTCGGCAGCGCCTTTTACGGCTGGCAGGCCCAGAACGAGGGCGGCAAGACAAAGTTTGTAACGGTGCAGTCTACCTTGGAAGAGGCCCTTTCCATCGCATTGCGCACGCCGATCAGCATCGTCGGTTCTGGCCGTACGGATACCGGTGTCCATGCCCGCGGGCAGTGCGTCCATTTTGACTACGACGGCGAACTGGATGTGGCAAAGACCGTAAATTCCATTAACGGCCTTACCAAGCGCCTGGTCCGCATTCGCGATCTGGAACCGTGCAATCCAGAGTTCCATTCCCGCTTTGACGCCACCTGCCGTTACTACCAGTATACGATTTACACGAGGCCTGTGGCCTTGATGCGAGACTTTGGCTGGGAGTGCGGGTCGCTTCATCTGGACCTGGATGCCATGGCGAAGGAGGCTCAATCTTTTCTGGGGCATCACGACTTTATCGACTTCTGCATACCGCGGAACGACGGCAAGCCCACGGACTGCATTCTGACGGAGTTCCGCCTGGAACGGCTGAACGACTGGAGTTGCATGTTCCACATCAAGGGAAACCGCTTTTTGCACCGTCAGGTGCGGGCCATGGTGGGCACCTTGTTCGACGTTGGCCGTGGCCGCTACCCCCTGGGTACGGTTGATAAAATCTTTGCGAAAGAGTTTAAGGGAGAGCGCACTTGGGCTCCCCCTCAGGGGCTCGTCCTGGAAAACGTGGAATACAGGGACTACTAGTCGGCGTTGCGGATGGCTTCGACCATGTCCTTGATGGCGCGGTCCATGCCGACCATGACGGAGCGACTGATGATGCTGTGGCCCACGATCAGTTCTTCTACACCTTCGATGGCTGCCACTGCGCCCACATTGCGGTAGTTCAGGCCGCGGCCTCCCTTGACGCGCAGGCCGTACTTGCGGGCAAGAACGGTCATGTCTTGCAGGGCGGAAATTTCACGTTCGATTTCCTCCTTGCTACCCAGGGTGCAGGACGTTGCGTACTTGCTGGTGTTGAATTCCACGAAGTCGGCTCCGATTTTCTTGGCGGCCTTCACCTGCTCTGTTTCGGGGTCGATGAACACGCCCACGGAAATGTCGTTGCTTTTGAGCGTAATCACCGGCTTGACCAGGTCTGCTGCCTTGGCTGCTACGTTCAAACCGTCTTCTGTGGCAAGTTCGGTATGGATTTCAGGAACCAGCGTCACGGTGTCGGGCTGGTTGTTGATGGCTATCTGCACCATTTCCTGGGAAGGGGCCATTTCAAGATTCATCTTGGTGGTGACTGTCCCGCGAAGGAGTTTGACATCTCTGTCCTGGATATGGCGTTTGTCTTCGCGAAGGTGTACGGTAATGCTGTCGCACCCGGCCAGTTCTGCAATGACGGCAGCCGCCACGGGGTCCGGCTCGCATACCTTGCGGGCTTCGCGAATCGTTGCAATGTGGTCTACATTAAAACCCAGTTTTACACTCATACAGGCTCCTTGTCAATATTCCATGAATTTAGATAAATATACTAAGCTGGTCCCTTGTTTTTTTGCTTTTTCTGACAGGTCCCTCACTTTAGCCAGATTTTCTGCGGAGAGGGGAATGACCATGGTGGATAAACCTCTCTTTCGGGCATCTCTCAGTCTTTGGGTGATATAGTCGCCCAGGGCGCTGTTTTCTGGGTTGTAGTAAGTGGAGGCCCCACATTTCATATTCAGGTTGCGGCACGCTTCCGGTACCTTGGAACGGCTGTTCATGGTGGCATCGATGAACCACAGGTGATTGTTCTTTGCCGGCTTAAGGATTGCGTTCAACAACTGTTCGTGCTCTACGGCCTGCTCTCCGTAACGCGAAACCATGCCCTTGGCCCTGGGTATCAACACCTTGGCCTCGTTAATGACGGTCTCGATCTGTTCTTCGGTGTGGTGAATGCGCAACGGCCTTAATTTGTTGTGAACCTTGTTCAGTTTTGTAGATTCGAGGGTTATCCACAACGAAAGTTCGGCGCTTTTGATCTTGTCCAGGTTGGGATAGAAACTGGAATTCATCCCGAAGGGAGGGATTAAAAGAGTATAGGGAAAATCAAGGTCGTTCAATTGGGCAATAAGGGCCGGTTCCAGGGATGTTACTTGGAAAACCACAGCCAAAATAGAAGCATCGTCTCTGAAAACACTTTCAGAAACCTGCAGTTCCACGCTCAGGGTGTCTTGGTCCGGCTGGATCAATTCCAGTTTTGCGGATTGCAGCACTTGGTCGTTATGGAGTTCTTCCATGTAAAGGATCCGCCCGCCCTTCTTGGTTACAAAACGTTGTGCTTGATGCAGGTAGGTGATGATGGATTGACCACGGCCCAGCGTCCAAACTTCTTTCTTTTTTCTCTTGGAATAGGTGGATTGGATGGTCTGCAATTCTTCTTTCAATTTTTCCTTGAAGGAAATCGAGTCCTGTTCTTCTTCTGGGGTTTCCATTTTCTCGGCTGTTTCTCCGGTGGCCACGTCTTTCAGCAGTCCGGACTCTGCAAGTCTGGGGAGCAAGAGAATTGCAGTCGCCGCAATAACGGCCAACACGATAATAAAGGCAATTATGTGTTTCATTTTCTTCATCTTGGATCCAAATATAGCTACATTGGCGGCATGCCTATTTTATTTGCCCTGGTCGGTGCCACAGGAATTGGTAAATCCAGTTTGTCCATGGAACTGGCTTCGAAATATGAAGCCGAAATCATTGGTGTAGATTCTCGCCAAATCTACAAAGATTTTGCCATTGGCACGGCTCAGCCTTCTGCATTTGACCAGGCTCGTGTTCCTCATCACATGGTGAACTTTCTCACTGCCACCGAGACTTTTTCGGCGGGGGATTTTTGCAGGCGGGTCAAGGAAATCGTGGAGGAACGTCCTGAAAAAAAATTTGTTCTTGTGGGGGGCACGGGGCTTTATTTGCAGTCGCTGATCTTAGGACTTCCTGAAATTCCAAAGCTTGATGAATGCATTCGCAAAAATCTGGAATCTGAAATCGATAAAAACGGTTTAGTTAGTTTATTTGAAATTGCAAAGAGCGTGGATCCCGAAGCTATGGCGAGTGTGGAGCCGAACAACGCACAACGTATCATCCGCATTCTGGAGGTGTGGCGCGGTACAGGCCGCAAACTTTCCGACTGGCAAAAGGAACGTGTAGGCGGCATCGGAAAAATTCCTGTTTTTGCTCTTCAACGTGACAGGGATATTTTGTACAAACGAATAAATGCCCGCGTAGACCAGATGATGAAAGATGGCTGGATGGATGAAGTTCTGGCTTTGGCAAAAACTGTTCCTCTGGAAGCCCCTGCCTGGCAAAGCCTTGGGTATCGGGAACTGCTCCACGCCCAGACTGCAGAAGA
>JABUUR010000079.1 GCA_021443065.1 Fibrobacter sp. | reverse complement strand
GGCAAGTTGTGGTAAATAGTTTGGCGATTCTACCGACTCGTGATTCATTAAACCGATAAATGAAAACTGGCCACTGACAACTAAAAACTACCTACTAAATACTGCGAAGCACAAAGCGAAGCGAGCTAATCACCATTAACTGATAACCGACAACTGATAACCGATTACTGAAAACCAAGTATCACTTGACAGATGATTTTGCAGGAGGTCCTTTTTTATATGAAATATTGTGGATAAATTTGTAAACAATCTATAAACGTTATAGATGTTTAGTCATGTTTTGTGTACATAATTGTTGATAAGCTATTCACTTTATCCAAAACTTCTTCACAGAATAATTTAAAGTAAAATGTTTCACGTGAAACAAAATAAAAAATTTGTGAATAACTTGTGTAGATTGTAATTTTGGGAAAATGAAACAAATTGACTTATAAACAATTTATCAACATATTAGTTTTTGAAAAAACAAGAAAGAAGTGGCGAAACATAGATGTTGATATGAAAAATATCATCCCGGCTTAAGACTGCCCCGGACTTGATTCGGGGAGCCGGGATCTAGCATGTACCCCGTGTTCAAGGTTGCATTGCAGCAGGCCACGAACCTTATGGTGTAAAGCTCGCCATTCAGCGGTAGATTTCTGGATGGATGCTGCGGAACCGGCGGTGGGTCCAGCCGTACCATAAGGCCGGATTTTCTGCGATTCTTTCTTCCAGCCATTGGCGGTAGGGCCCGTCTACGATAGATTGACAATTACCGCGTCCCTGGGGTAAGTCCGTTTTATTCGCCTCCACCCCATGTAAAATTCTTCTTTTTTTTCCGCCGGCGGCGTTCTCGTCAATTTCTTCAATCCAGCAGAAAAAAACGGGAGTGTCTGGGCGGTGCCTCAATAAAAAATCAGGCAGCGGGTTGATTTTTGCGGACTGGCCCAGGAATATGCCCTTCGAGGCACTGCTGATTCTGCTGTCCTGGTCCGCCAATAGGCAGAAAAGCTGCCTTTGCCCGTTGCAATCGGGAGCTTTACCGTCCAGCTGGCACAAAAATTCCCGAGGCGACCTGGCGCTTAGGGAATAGGGCCGCCCTTTCACGGAGCGCACCCTATTATATATATGTCGGTTCAGCCACTCCGGCTTAAGCGGGATAAAACTTGCCTTTAGGGGGACTCCCAGGGAGCAGAGCCATGCCCCGCTGGCTTCGTAATTCCCGTAATGGGCCGTCAGGAAAATCCCCCCTTGACGCATTTTTTCGATTACCGCCCCTGCCCCTTCCGCCAGTTCAAAAATTTCACCGTCTTTTTCGCAAGGGTAGGCTTTGCAGTCCTCGGGCAGATTTTTATAGGTTTCGAAACGGAACAGCAGCTCCCCCACATGACGGGTCAAGTTCTTGAGCATCTGTTTGTAGAGGCCGCGGGAGTCAAATTTTTTGCCCCAGTTTCCATGTGAAACGTGATCCAGGTTTGCTTCTACCGTTTTTCTTTTCCAGCCCAGGACGCAAAGCGTAAGGTATGCGGCACTGGAAAAAATACGGGCTGAAATTTTACGGACAAGGAACATATTCAATATTTAAGAGCACCTAAAAATTGACTTTGGTGAAACTTGCGCAAAGCAAGGCAAGTACGGCATGAGTGCAGACATTTTTCATAAAAAGGAATATAGTTTTTTTAGTTGAACTTTCGTAATTCCTTTCTTATATTTGCACACAAGGAGGCCGTTATGGCAAAAAAGGAAAAACTGACGATAGTCGGCGACGCCAGGGAATCCGGGAATTTTGCAAAGGAATCCCGGGCGATGCGTTCCCTTAGAATCGATGGCTCCTTCAATGGGGCGACGCTCCGCACCAGGGTCATCAAGAACAAGAAACTTTATAACCGAAACATCAAGCACAAGAAGTCCTTCGCAAACGCGGGGGATTTTCCTTTTTTATGAAAAAAAATTTTTTTGTTGACATAATCGAAATAAAATACGATAAATGGTTTGATGGGTTACAAGATTTATAAAAAAGAAAATATTTTTTCGAATTGTCAATTTATGTCAGCGCGATTTTGCTATATTTACAGTGCAGTGAGAGAGAACTTCTAATACATACATTTTCAGGGGATACCATTAAGATTACGTAGGGTTAATCGTAATCTTATGTTTTTTATCGCGTTTTTTTTAAAGGATAGGTTAAATGAAGGCTAAGAAGACCACCAATAACATCCTCAAATGGAGCCTAGCTCACCAGCAGTTGCTTGACCGGGCCCAGGCGGGCGACGATCTCGCAAGGAACAATTTGTTCAATGAACTGGAATCGTTCATTGAATCGGTCCACTGCCACACCCAGGATGGTCAGTTCCCGACCAAGTTCGGCAACACCTTTAACTTCAACGGCCGCACGTTCGAGGAGGCTTCCGACGATGTGTTCGAAGTCTTCCAGAAGTGCGTGCAGTCCTACGACGTTTCGTACAACGTTCCCTTTGGCGCATATTTGGTAGGTGAACTAAAGCTCCGTGCCATGGATTGGGTGCGGAACCGTCAAAACGATCGCCTGGCCTGCGTTGGCCAGGTTATCGACGAAATGCAAGGAACCGTTCTGGACGAAACAGGTTTTGAAAAAGCCTGTGGGAACTATTACGCCGAAATTCACGGCAATGGCTGCTATGCCGAGACTCGCCCGGCGGAATACGCCGAGAATGTGGAGCTGGTTCACCTGATATTCGACGAAGTTAAAAAGAGCGGTGATGCAAAACTCGTCAAGTTCCTGGATGAGTTTTACGAATACGGCATGGAAAAGAACGGAATGCAGGTGGTGGCGGACCACATGCACGTGACTCGTACCGCCACCTACAACTACCTGAAGCAGGTTCGCGCCATTCTTCGACCGAAGCTTGGCGAGTTCTTTGCCAAGGCGGCGTAGTCTTGTTTTCAACGGCGGGGGAAGGTTTCGCTATGGGTGAAGTATTTTTTTGGGGGGGGGTATTATTATTATTAGGCGAATTTTGAAATTCATTGTGCCAGAGGGAGGGGAAAATCTTAATTTTTAGAAGGAAAATTCAAGAAAACATCTAGAATTGGAGTTGTTATGAATCGTGTGTATCTCGTTGCCAGCGAAAATATGGCCGCAAAGGTCAAGGAAGCGGTTGAGGCTGCGGCCGCTGCAGGTCTCAAGGTTATTGTTTACAAGCCCGTGGTGAATGGGGCTTCTGCCGCCGCTCAGATCAAGGGCGACAACACCGCCGTTCTCATGGAGACCATCGCCGCCGATTTCCTCAAGCAGGACTTTGACAGCGTGGACCTGGTGGTGGTGGAAGGCGCCTCCGGAATGAGCGCGCTTTGCGCCCAGGCCTACAACGAAGCATTGGCTACGGCCCTCGATTCCAAGATTTATTCCGATGGCGAAGACGCAGACTTGTTCTGCCCCAAGCGTCTGTTGCGCACCCCAAAGGATATTGCCGACGATCTGGCCGTACCCGCCGCCGAGCGCAAGACCAGCCAGGCCATGTTCCGCGCAGGTCTGCTGCTCAAGGCTTCCAAGGCGGCAAAGCGCATCGTGCTTCCCGAGGGGAACGAACCCCGTACGGTCCAGGCTGCAGTCCTTGCGGTGGAACGTAACATCGCGGTTCCCGTTCTCGTAGGTGCAAAGGCCGAAATCGAGGCTACCGCCAAGGCAGTCGGCGTAACGCTCCCTGCAAATATCGAGATTATCGAACCTTCCGAAGCCTTGGCAGAAAAGTACGTGCCCACACTTGTGGAACTGCGCAAGTCCAAGGGCATGACCGAGGAGCAGGCCCGTGTAGCCCTCAAGGACAATGTGACTCTCGCCACCATGATGCTCAAGATGGGCGAAGTGGACGGCCTGGTGTCCGGCGCCATCCATTCTACGGCGGACACCCTGCGCCCCGCCCTCCAGATTATCAAGTGCGCTCCCGGTGTAAAGTCCGTAAGCTCCGTGTTCTTCATGTGCATGCCCGGCCAGACATACGTGTACGGCGACTGCGCCATCAATCTGAACCCCACCGCCGAGGAACTGGCAGGAATCGCCCTTCAGTGCGACGAGACCGCAAAGGCCTTTGGCCTGCCCAGCCGTGTGGCTCTCCTCAGTTATTCCACCTTCAACAGCGGAAAGGGCCCCGATGCCGACCTGGTTCGCGAAGCCGCAGCCAAACTGAAGGCGGAACACCCCGAACTTGCCATTGACGGTCCGCTGCAGTACGACGCCGCCACCGTCGAAAGCGTTGGCCAACTGAAGGCCCCGGGCAGTGCCGTCGCCGGCAAGGCCACCGTGTTCGTGTTCCCCAGCCTTTCTGCAGGCAACATCGGCTACAAGGCCGTGCAGCGTTCCGCACGCGGCACCATCGCCATCGGCCCCATGCTCCAGGGTCTTGCAAAACCGGTGAACGACCTTTCCCGCGGCGCCCTGGTGGAAGACATCGTCTACACCATCGCACTTACCGCCGTGCAGGCCATGGCGTAGGATTTTTGCAGAAATACTGAAAACTCGATGTTCATAAAAGCGCAGCTCGTTAAGGGTTGCGTTTTTTATACCGACGGCAAAATTCTGCGGTCGTCATAGAGGTTCGTGTGATTGGAGATTCCGGCTCCCCGGATCAAGTCCGGGGCAGGCTTAGTCCGGGATGAAGCATTTCTTAGCGCTTCAGCGCTTAGAAAGACTTGTCCACGTAGTGGAT
>JABUUR010000008.1 GCA_021443065.1 Fibrobacter sp. | reverse complement strand
CTGTCATCCCGGTCTCCGCACCGGGATCCCTTTTTTTATTTATATTATGGGTGGGTATATGGGTTTGAGTATTTCAACAGGAGAATAAAATGAGAAAACAAATCTTGGCGTTCGGCCTCATGGCGGCAACCGCTTCCATGGCCGCAGTCATCAGCGATTTTGAAAAAGACACCCAGGCTGCATTGGGTACCGGCACCTACTGGTACTACTACGGCGTGTCCGAAGGGACGGGTGTTGCCTCTGTCACCAACGAAGATGACTCCGAATATGGTGGAAAGATTATCAAGTTGGACGATGCCGGCAATGGTGTCATGGGCTTGGAAGGCATTAAGTTGGACGTGGGCGGCATGAAATACAGCCCCCAGGTGGCCATGGGCATCGGTGACGACGACGGTTCCCTTTTGGGTGAACTTTCCAGTTGCACCACCATCAGCTACAAGTACAAGGGTGCCGCCCACTACCTGAAGGTGCAGATGAACACCGAAACGGACAGCGATCCTCAGCACAGGGCTACACAGACTGCCTCCACCACGTGGAAGTCCGTAAGCGTTACAACATCTTCCATGAAACCCGGCTGGACGGGAGACGGGGTAACTACCCTGAACATGGCCAAGGTCATCAAGATGGCCTTTGTGGTGGAAGCCGATGCGACACCTTCCCCCAACTACCTTTATATTGACGACGTGACCTGCGGTGGTACCTCTGGCGGTTCCACAGGAGGTTCTACCGGCGGCTCTACTGGAGGTTCCACGGGTGGCAGTACCGGCGGTTCTACCTCTACCAGCGCTGGCCTCATTTCCGATTTCGAAAAGGATGCTGCTGCTGCAATCGGCACCAAGTCCTATTGGTATGCCTACCTGGTTCCCGGTGACGCTACCAACGGCATGGGCACTGCCACCATTGCTAACGAAGAACAAACCCAATACGAAGGCTACGTGGTGCAGTTCACCGACCCCACTGCAGGTGGCTATGCCGGCTTGAACGGCATCACCTTGGACAAGGGCGATTATCTGTACACTCCCCAGGTTGCCTTGGGTGTAGACGGTAACGCTGGCGACCTCAAGGGTTGCACCGCCATTACTTACAAGTACCAGGGTGCGGCACACTACCTGAAGGTCCAGATGAAGGGCGAAGGCGACGGGGATCCGCAGCATCGTGCAAACCAGGTGGCTTCTACCACTTGGAAGAGCGTGAGCGTATCACCTTCTTCCATGGAACCCGGCTGGCCCGATCCTTCCGCAGAAACGGTTCTCGACATGTCCAAGGTCATCAAGATGGCTTTTGTGGTGGAATCCGAGACCACGCCTTCTCCCGACTATCTGTGGATTGACGACGTGGCCTGCAAGGGCGCCTCCTTCGACACCAGCAAACCTCCTGCAACCGGTCTCGTGGCTGTCGCAGGGAACGTGGGCTTTGGTGCAATTGTTTCCGGCGCAAACCTTACGCTTTCTTCCTCCGTGGGCGCAAGCGTCATGGTGCAGGTGTTCGACATGATGGGTCACATGGTGGAACGTCAAATCGGCTACATGAACGCAGGCACTCGCCAGTTCTCCTTTGACAAACTGCCCATGGGCAACTACGTCGTTCGTGCTACCGTGGGCAGCAAAATGCAGACTGTACGCATGAGCATTAAGTAAATTAAAACTTTAATGCGCGAATTTTCCCTCTGGCCTGGCCAGGGGGCTTTTTTATATGTAAATACTTGTCCATAACTTACAATGTTGTTATAATTAGAATAGATTAACGGTGAGATTAGGAAGAGAGGTTTATATGCTCAAAAAAATCGGCTTTATCGCTTTAGGTGCTTTGATGGGCTCTGCCGCCGCCGCAACCGCAGTAGTTTGGGACGGGGTTGACGGTGCCATCCCCGACAAGGACCCCGCCTATTTTTACACCTTTAAATATGGAACAGGCGCATCCATCGATACCACCAATGTCAACGGGATGAAGGTCCTGGACTTTGATGTTCCTGCGGGTAAGTCAAGTGCAGGCGCTGGCTACGGCTTTGGCTGGAAACAGAATGCCGATTACGATGATGTGGCCATTTCGCTTTCATCCTACAAGGGGGCTTGCATTACGTACACCGCCGAGTACCCTTTCCGTGTAGATTTCAAGCAGTCCAACATTGGCGATGATAATTACTACGGAATGGATCTGCCTGCCGCAGCCAACTACAAGTCCACCTTCGTTGCCTTTGCCGACTTGAAACAGGGCTGGAAATCTGATGCCACCGTAGCATGGAACGTCGGAAAGCAGATGGGCGTGCAGTTCAGTTACAAGAACACCCATGCCCAGTCTTCAAACAGCAATACCAACGCAGTGGTAATCTCAAAGTTCATTTTGGCAGACGAGTGCGTGACCTACGCCCCTGTGCTTAAGTATCCGTTTACCGACTACAACGGAGGCGGCTTGAATATTGACGAAGGTGCCACCCACGAGATTGTCATGTCCGATGTCTTTGAAGATCCCGATGGCGACGACTTGTCCATCACCGTAAAGATTGAAAGTACCGGCAGTTCCGTTGTGCTGGTGGATTCCGCCGCCTACGACCTGAAAAGCACCATCGTCTTTACTACGGTTGCAAACCCAACAAGCGATGCCAAGGTGACAATCACCGCCACCGACCCCACCAAGAAGTCCGCCACTTTCACTTTCACGTTCTATACCAAGGATGTTGAAAACGCTCCCGTGGCAAAGGATTTCGCCATTGAACTTCCTGAAGATTCCTCCTACAAGAGTCCCCTTTCCAAGCGGCTTTCTGCCTACGGTTTTGATGCGGACGGCGACGAAATTGCCGTGGAAATTGTTACTGAACCTGAGCACGGTTCCTTTGAACTGAACAGCAATGGGGTCTTTACCTACATTCCCAAGGCCGATTTCAACGGTACAGATTCTTTCACCTACAAGTTTGTCGAAACATCGACTGAAGCAAAGCTGGAAAGCAATATCGGCACTTGCACCATTACCGTGACTCCGGTGAACGATGCTCCCGTGGTCGTATTTGAAGGCGACACCTTTGAAGATGCCGACGGCACCACTTACAATTATGGTGATACCTTGGTGGTAGACGAAGACTTTGCCTCGTTCTCCATTCTGGTGCCTGTAACGAATGTTTCTGTAACCGACGTTGACGGAGCAGACGACATTGTCATCGGGGCGAAGGCTTCCGGGATTGTTGCGACGGACTTTGCTGCAGATGCCGCCGCCTACACTATCGAAATCTCTGCCATCAGGGATGCAAACGGCATTGCAAAGATCAGCCTGGTTGCTGGCGACCACAAGATTACCAAGTCTACCATGATTTGTTACGTGCAGGTCAATTCCGTTATCGACCCTCCCACGCCTAAGGACGACGAATACACGATTCCCCAGGATTCCCTGTTCAAGGTTTCTGCAAAGAACGGTGTACTTGCCAACGACTTGAATCCGGACAGTGTCAAAGTTGCCGCTGTATTGGATGCCGAGGCGGAACATGGTACGGTAACCTTGGCCGAAGACGGTTCCTTTACCTACGAGTCTGAACCGGGCTACGAGGGCAAGGACTACTTTGGCTATGTCATCAAGTACGATGGCGGTGTTACCCAGATGGGCGTGGTGACTGTCAACGTGGTGTACAAGAACAAGGCCCCCACCATCGTGGAAGGTGTCCTTGACACCGTAGGCACAAGGCTTGCGAAGCTTACGGAAGACTTTACCGCAGTCAAGAAATACACCAAGGCCGAAGTACAGTCATGGTTTGTAGACGACCAGAATACCGCCGCCGAATTGACTTACACCGTTCGCAGTGACGATAGCCTGCTGGCCCCCTCCATCGCCTCTGGCGTAATCAGCATCAAGGCTGTGAAGGATGCATGTGGCGAAGCCGAAGTCATTGTGACCGCCAAGGACAAGGATGGTGCGACTACGGACCTCAGGATTCCTGCAAGCATTTCATGCGTAAACGACAAGCCTGTGGTTTCTTCCGGGGATACCATCTATATCGCTTCGGACTCTGCATTTGTTGTAAAGGTCGGCCTTTGGGACTATGTCAGCGATCCCGACGGAGATTCCCTGACTTTCACCCCCAACAGCAACACACGGTTCGATGTGGCTGTTGAAGATGATTCTCTTGTTGTTTCTGCCATCGAACGTGTGAAATACACCGAGGGTCAAAGTACCGCTATTAGCGTCAAGGTCTCCGACGGGGCAACCTACGCCACCCTGGTGATTATTTTCAAGATCGGTCCGGACCCAGCGGCAATCAAGCCTGTAATCGCCGCACCCAAGTCCACCTGGCAGAATGCGATCCTTGCAAGCCACGGTACGGCCGCACTGTTCAATGTGCAGGGCCGCCTGATGTGGACTGCAAAACTGCCCGTAAGCGAAGGAGAGGTGCGGGCTGCAGCCGCCAAGGTCCAAGGCCGCAAGATTTTGCAAGTCAACAAGCAGGTCTGGACTATTAGATAGACTACAAATGCGTAAGCCGAAACCTGCGGCGAGCTTAAAGAAGTTATTAGTTGGTAGTAGGTAGTCAGAAAAATCTCTAACCAAGCAATATCAAGAAACTTTACTATCTACTAAATACTCGCTACCATCTACTAATACGAGGCTCAGCATTTGGCTGCGTAGCAGCACAGAACGGACCTTTGGTCCTATAGGCGAAAGACGATAGAAAGTATATGAAAGAGGCCCGCGGATTTCCGCGAGCCTTTTCACTT
>JABUUR010000529.1 GCA_021443065.1 Fibrobacter sp. | reverse complement strand
CGCTTCTTCTGAAGGTTCGGCAGCTGCTTCATCAACTTCTTGCGGTTAGAGTGGGAAACCATGTTACCCACGAGACCGGCTTTACCGGTAACTTCACAAATGCGGCTCATAATAAAACTCCGTTGTTTATAACGAGAACCAATTTTAGAAAAACTTTAGGTTTTCGTCAAGGTTAATTCTTACGTTAATTCTCACTCTTGCAGCGCCTTTGGTAGGTTAAATTTGGTAGATTCCACCAATTTTACGAAATTTTCGATCTCTATACCTTCAAATTTCGTCTTAATCCAGTCTACGACCTCCTGGACCAGCACCTCAGGAGCGCTTGCTCCGCTGGATATGCCCACCACCTGGTGACCGTCGAACCATTCCGGTTCAAGGTCGTTCACGGAATCGATCAAATGGCTGGGAATCCCCTGTTCCAGCCCCAGTTCCATAAGACGGCTGGAATTGGAAGAGTTCTTGGCGCCTACCACCAACAGGGTATCCACCTTGGAACAGAGGTCCAGCACGGCGGACTGTCGGTTTCCCGTGGCATAGCAGAGGTCTCCCGCATCGGGTCCGATGATATCGGGAAAGCGGGCCTTGAGGGCCTTGATGATTTCACGGGTTTCGGCCACAGAAAGGGTCGTCTGGGTGATGTAGGCCAGTTCCTTTCCTACGGGGACTTCCACCGCCGACACGTCGGCCTCGTTGCGGACCAGGCTAATGGCCCCCTCCGGCAACTGCCCCAGGGTGCCTTCCACTTCGGCATGGCCGGCATGACCAATCATAATGATATGGCGCCCCGCGTTGAAATGGCGGGTGGCGCTGTAATGAACCTTGAGAACCAGCGGGCAAGTGGCATCCAGCACCTGTAGACCCCGCTCCTCCGCCTCCTTGTAAATGCGTTCCGCAACACCGTGGGCGGAAAAAATCACCACGGAGCCCGAGGGCACCTCGCAAAGATGGTCCACAAAGATAACGCCCTTGTTCTTGAGGGTTTCGACAACGAACTTGTTGTGCACAATCTCATGGCGAACGTAGATGGGCGTTCCAAATTTTTCAAGGGCCTTCTCGACCACATGGATAGCACGGTCCACACCGGCGCAAAAGCCGCGGGGGGTCGCAAGAATCACTTTTTTCATTTAAGTACATCCTCCAGGAAACGCAGCAACCGCTGGTAGGAACTTGAAATTTTTTCTTTTTCCTTCCACAGGAAATCCTGTATCTGTTCTTCGCTTACCAAATCTAGATTTTCAAATTCACTTGGAGACTCCAGGCGAGAAAGAACACCCCTTTGAACAAGTTCATTCACCAGATCTTCATGGCCAAAGGAATGGGGCCCTACAAAGGTGGGCACATTCGCCAAAAGGGGCTCCCAGAAATCATGGATTCCAGGCCGCGGGCAAAAGGAGCCGCCCACAAGAGCACATCTGGACCTTTCCAGCACTTGAGATGTCAAGCCGAACCGGTTAATCAAGGTCACCCCACCGGCTCGAACCGAGGGCCATTCCGCAATCTTGAAATTGCCTGTCCGAAGTTCGTGACGGAACAATTCCACCTCTTCAAGACGGCGGGGCATCAAGACAACAGACTGATCGCGAAGCTTGCAGACGCGGAGGATTTCGGCAAGGGATTCCCATTCTGCAAAATGAGCGGAAAGCACGGCCAGGTCGAAATCCTTTTCGAAAGAGGCCACGGTTTCGACAGAAGAGTCTTTTCTATTCAGCAGGTCCAGGATTTTCCAGTCGCCGCCCACCATGGATTTGAACCTGGGGCGGACAACGTTTTTTAAAAGACGTCGACTATCGGCCTCGGTCTGCATGCAGGCAAGGCCCACCGCCGAAAAATCAACCCCCGGAAAGGACCTGCGAAAGCGACCCGAGACCAGGGCCACCGAAGGTTTCAGTGATGTACCGGCCATGGCGGAAAGATATCCCGGCCACAATTCGTTTTCGGCAAGAACCAGGGCCAACGGCTGAACATTGCGAACAAACTTCGACATGGCGGCGGGAGCGTCCGCAGGGGCGATGGAAACATCCACCACGTTCTCCCCCATTTTTTTCAGGACCGGAACCACCTCCACCTTTTGAGTGGTCAAAAGGATTTTCGGGCATTGAGCAACGTCGCGACGAAGCAACTTCGCCAAGTTCAAAAGCACCTTGCATTCACCGAGACTAGCCCCATGGAGCCACAGGCTCGGCCCCTGAGGCCACGGACCCTCGAGCCGTGCGTTGACATGGTATTTTCTATCGAAACTTGGAAAGGCCCCCGCCAACTTTGCAGCGGAACCCAAGGCAAACCTTCCTGCATTCAATAGTTTTTTTTCAATCATTTTTTCAAAGATCCAACTTGTTAAAGAACACTTGTTAAAGAACTTTCCGCAAAAAAAGAAGGACTACAAAAATACAAAGCCAAACCCAAGTGGACCAGTCCGCCTTGAAAGCCTGGACAAAGGAGCGACGGCAAGTTGAATTTTCCGGGCCTCGGGAGCCGATGTTCTTATCATAATTCATCGACATATTCAAGCGAGGGAAAAAGGATGGCGTTTTAGATTTCCAAGACCGCCATTCTTGCTGAAATCGGTTTTCCAGGTAACGGTCTTCGGCCTTGACCAAAGTCAACTCCAAGGCAATCACCGCCACGACGAAGGGCAATGCAGACAAATTAAATCCCAGATGAAAGATGACAAAAGAGTAGGCAATTCCCGTATTGGACAGGTAAAGCGGGTGACGTATTCTGGAATAAATCCCCTCTGTCACCAGGTATTCCGCGTCATGCCGAAAACCGCGAGTATGTTCTCCAATGGAACGGCGGGACTGAACCCGAAGAAACACCGAAGACAGCAGCACCAGCACCGCAAGGGACAATTCTAAAATAGCGACGGGGGCGGTTTTTCCGAAAACGTAATCTGCGACAGGCACCTGCAAATCCAGGGGGGCGGCGGGCATGGCAAGCAAGGCAAGGGCCATGGCCCCCAAAATCCACCCGCGATAGGCGTACAGAAAATTCATCATGGGCATTCGTCCTGAAGGCTCGTGTTGCGGTCGAGGGAATTGAATTGAACTATCTGGAATTCGTTTTCCATTTCCGGCGATAGCACATCGTGACTGACAATGACGACCCACTTTTCAAGAGCCTGGGCGGCCCCTAAGAAAGCCTTGAGCAAAGGTTCGCGGTCTGAGAGGGCGATGGAGGCAAAGGGCTCGTCCAGAAGTACAGTTTTACTTTGGGAGGCCAGGGCCCAAAGAAGGGCAACCTTGGCACGTTCACCCCCCGAAAGGAACGGCTTATGGAGCAAGGGTTCGACATTGGCGATACGACCAAAGGCTAGCGTCGGCGATGATTCCGGTGCATTTTTCAACAGTTGCAAAAGCAGGCCCTTGAGCGGCAACTCCAAGTCCTGGGCCACAAAGAAAACGTTGTTGCATACGCCCGCCAAAGATGATTCCCTGGAGCCATCGTCCCATTGTTCAAGACCCGCCAAAAGCCTCAGGAAAGTAGATTTTCCCGCCCCATTGGGCCCGCGGACCAGCACGGGCTTTTTCCGGGACCAGTAAATCGAAAAATTCTTGAAGACGAACTTTTCGGAACCGTCGTACCTGAAGGATTTCCCCTCGATTTTCGCAGTCTGCACCGGATGGATAGCGGCAGACCTCTGGGGAAGTTTTTCAAAGGTTTCCAAGACCTTGAGCCCGCTCATCAAGGAACGGAACTGAGGCAAAAACTTTGAGCATTCCTTCACAGGCTTGTAACTCAGCAAAACCGCGGAGCAGAACAACACCAATCCTGTAGCGTCCATCCAATTGTTCTGGATCAAGACCGAGCAAAAACCAAGGACAAGAATCATTGCCAAGACAGAAACTGTTTCAGTCACCAGCGAAAGGCCGTTCTTTCGAATAGAAGTTTCAAGTCCCCTATCGCGAAGAGTGCGAACATCCTTCAACAGGCCCTCAGAAACCGCCTTGCGTTCGTTGGATGAACTCCACTGACGAAAAAGACGGCGGGCAAGGTTCAAGTTCCCACGGAAATCGGAACGCCCCCGCAAGAGGGATTCTTCGGCGGGCCCCAGTTTGTGAAGCTTGCGTTGCAGAACGCTTACCATGGGGACGACCACCACAAACAAGAAAATGGTCAGGGGCCAGGAAATGTAGAGAAGGACCGGAAGAAATATAACCAACTGGAGTACAGCCTGCACCACCTGGAAAAGGACCGACCCGTTATTTTGAAAAACCAGGGTGGACTCGTATGCAGCTTCTACCTGGCGGTCGCCCTCGGGGGTGTGAAAAACCCGAGGCGAAAGGTTTCTAAGCCTGTGAACAAACCAGGCGGTAACCCGTCCGCTGGTATTGTAGAGCCAGCCTTCAGAAATTTTGGTCTTTTGGTATAAGAAAAGCAGTCGTGCTGCGGTAAGGCCAACCATCAGGGCCACCCAGGCAGGCAAGTGCAAAAAGGATTCCCCCGACAAAATTTCCATAAAGGACTTGATACCCCACAGGACAGCGGCATCGGCCCCGCTGGCGAGCAAAGCCATGGGGAAAAAACGTAAAATACCACCTAAAAAGGATTTTTTTAACCATTTTCCAAGGGACATTAAAGCAAATGTAATTTTTTTTGACGTGCCACCCTTTACAAAATTGCAAACCTTACCTATATTTGGCCTACCTTACGCCTCCATCGTCTAGTGGCCCAGGACTCGGGATTTTCATTCCCGCAACAGCGGTTC
>JABUUR010000330.1 GCA_021443065.1 Fibrobacter sp. | reverse complement strand
GTCACATCCTTGATGCCGCGAAGGTCCATGAGCTGCACATCTTGTGCACGGAGCTCGAACAGAATGCTTGCGCCCAGCTTGATTGATTCGGGCATTTCCATTTTTGTTGTCATGTTATTCTCCCTGTCCGGGTTCGATGATTTGTTTTATATCTTTTCCAATGTACACGGAGGCGTCGACTAGGGCTCTTTTACTGATGACTGTCATTACGTTTTCCGTGTTGAGTGCCTTTGCCAGGGCCTGTGCGCCTTCCCATTCGGGGTTTCTCAGCACGAGAATGGTCTGTTCGTAGTTCTGGACGATGTCGTTCCTTGTGCTGACCACGTCGAAACCTTTTCCTCTAAGATACACCTTCATCTGGGCTGCGGCACCGGGCATGCCGCAACTGTTCAAAAGTTCGATATCGCCTTTGTAGGTGCGCTTGGTTTCTTGAACCTTGGGCTCAACTTTTTCTTCTTTACAACCTGAAAAAGCAATGCAAAAGGCAAAGCAAAAAACAAGTCCAAAAAAAGGGCGGATGGGCAAACGCATTTTCACGCGTAAAAGATAGAAAAGTCGAAAGCAGTAAAATAGATGAACGACGAACGACGAAAGAGATTTAGAAAAGAGATGGCAAATTACGAAGGCAAGAGCCGCGGCAACACTTGTGTTGTTATGGTTCGGATCCCGACTGGGAGACCGGGACTAGCGTGGGGCGAATAAAACAAAAACGCCTAGACGATTTCGTTCTTGGCGTTCACGTGGATGACGGTGGGTTTCCAACCCTTGGCTTCGTTTTCGCTCATGGTGGCGTAGGCGACGATGATGACTAAGTCACCGGGCTGTACAAGTCGTGCTGCTGCACCATTGAGGCAGATAACGCCTGAACCGGCAGGTCCCTCGATAACGTAGGTATCCAGACGCGATCCGTTGTTCACGTCGAGAACTCCGACTTTTTCGTAGGGAAGAATGTTGGCGGCTTTCATCAAGTCGCTGGCAATTGTAATGGAACCCTCGTAATTGAGGTTTGCGTCGGTTACAGTTGCACGGTGAATCTTGCTTTTAAGTAATTCCAGCTGCATTTTAGAGCTTAGAACTTGACGTTAAAGAAGCCGGTGACGCCCATGCCTGCGTTGTCACGTGCAGGGGAGGGAATGATGCCGTAGCTGAAACGGTTTGCATCGGGGTTGCTGTCCCACTGGGTGCCGAAGAATGCGTCGGCAAAGGACCAGATGTGTGCGGCGACGAGTGGAAGCAGGCCGTACCACCAGGCTGAATTCCCGTCTGCCGCAAGGTAGATCGTGGCACCGAGGCTGCCCACCCATAGGACGTCCATCCAGATGGCTTTGGTGCTGTTGTCTGTTTTCCACTGGTACAGTGACGGAACCAGCAGAGAGAGATATGCATAACTCTGGTTGCCGTTGCGATAGCGGTAAGAACGGTCTATGTCTGCGTCTTCGAGACCCTTGGAGCGCTTGCCCAGCCATTCTTCTTCGGAAACGCCCATCTTTTCCCAGGGGCGCTGGATATATTCGGAGGGACGGACTCCCAACTCAACGAGACGAGTCAACTTGTCGCGAGAAATGCCTTCTTGCTTCGCCTGCTGGAACTCCCACTGGGTAAGTCCCATTTCCTCGTAGTTAAAACCCTTCCATTCGTCGTCGGAAGCGCTGGCTTCGCCAACGGAGGGCTGGTCGGATTCTTGATTGATTGATTCTTCGCTGGTATCGGAGCCGTAGGAATAGCTCTCTTCGGAAGCGTCGTCAAATTGGGCGAAGACAAAAGACCCGCAAAGGAGTACAGCCGCTATGGATTTTCGCCAATTCAACATCTCTAATTTCCTTCTTCCTTTAATGCCGGGGGAGGGAATCGAACCCTCACACTCTCACGAGTACCGGATTTTGAGTCCGGCGCGTCTACCAATTTCACCACCCCGGCTGGGGTTGAATCAAATATAGAACAGTTTTCGATTTTTTGTAGAGAAAAACCTTAAAAAATACGGATTTTATGTAAAATTATTTTCTAACAAGGGGTTGAAACTCCACATTCAAGGGTGAAAGTTGTTTTGCCCCGAAATCCACGGCCTCTTCTCTTGAGGAAAAACGACCTGTTTGCACAAGGTACAAGGTCTTTTCGCCTCGGATTTGTTCTACGATGTTTGCCTTGATGGATCGCTTTTTGAGATTGGAAACCAGAATGTCGGCGTTGGACTTTACGCCGAAGGCCCCTAGTTGCAGGACCCAGTAAGATTCTGAAGTTCCCGCATTTTCAGCCTTGACCACGGGTGCCGGTACGGCCTGCTTTGCAGGTTCCACAGGTGTGCTTTCGCTTGAAACGGCCTGCTTTTCAACGGGGGTTGCGGCAACTGTGGCATGGACTGTGGCAGGCTTTTCCGAAACGGTTTTTGCTGCTGAGACTTCGACGGATGCGGATTTTTCTGCGGATCCGGCGGTTTTTTCTACAGTCGCGGGAACTGAGGTGACGCCGCCAGAAGGCTGTAGCTCGACCTGTGATTTTTTCAACGGCTCTGCTGGCGGTGTCTCTGTCTGGGTTTCGGTTTGTGCCGCAGGTTGTGTTGCCGCCTGCGTTGCAGGTTCCGCTGCCGTTTGGGTTGCCTCCGCTTGCTTTGCCGGTTCCGCGGGCTGGGGGGCCTTCAGGCTTTCGCAACGTTCCGTCAGTTCGCCGGAATGGATTTTTGCCTTGACCGCTCCGCAAACCTTTTGAAGGACTACGTTGTGATGCGGCTTGGAGGTCTCGATGGCGTGGATCAGTTCTTCGGCGGCCTTGTCGTACTTGCCCAGGTACAGGCGGAACTGGGCGCTTGTCATCATGAGGTCGGCATAGATGTCTTCTTGGGGGTTGACCTTCTGGATAAGGCTGTCCAGGCGTTTGCCGGCCTTTTTGAACGAGGCTGCTTCGCCTGTCTGCGAAAGGGCAAGGACGTTCCACAGCAGGCACTCCGGCTGTTTTTCCTTGGGCTGCAAGGGGCAGGCCTTTTCGTAGGCTGCCGCGGCTTCTTTCCAGTTGCCCGAAACATAGGACTTTTGGGCTTCGGCCAGGGTGCTTTCCCCGTCCTGGGCAAATGAACCGCTAATCAGTACAAGCAATATGAGGGACAAGGTTTTCTTCATGGCAATCTCGCAGTTAGTATAGACTCTAATATAAATCCTATGTGTCAATCCGCCAGGGTACCGCGTAAAGTCCAGCCCCGCATGTCGTCGATTTTCACCTTCACGTAGTCGCCGGGCTTAACAATGCGGCCGTCCGTAGGCTTGAAAATGACCTTCTTGAAGTTGTCGGTTTTTCCCATCAGTTCATTTTCGTCACGGCTGGAGTTTCCTTCCACCAGCAGCGTCTCGGTGCGGCCAAGCATCAGCTGGTTGCGCTTGGCGGTAATCTCGTTTTGCAAGGCCACCAGGCGGGTGTGGCGTGACAATTTTTCTTCGGCGGTTAAGACCTCGGGTTCGTTGTAAGATTCCGTGCCCTTTCGGGGGCTGTATATAAACATGTAGGCGCTATCGAACTGGCATGCCTCGAAAGCCTTCAGGGTGTCTTCGAAGTCCTCTTCGCTTTCGCCCACGAAACCGCAAATCACGTCGGTAGAGATGGCGTACAGCGGGTCCTTGCTGCGCAACTGCTCGATGACGCTCATGTACTGCTCCATGTTGTGCTGGCGGCGCATTTTCTTTAGGATGGTGTCGCTTCCGCTCTGGATGGGGATGTGGGCGTAGTGGCACACCTTGGGGTTGTTCAGCAAAACGTCGATGAGTTCGTTGGTATAGTGCCTGGGATGGGGGCTGGTAAAGCGGATCCGCCGTATGCCCTCGACCTCGGACACCCGTGTCAAAAGGTCTGCGAAATTATGGTCTCCGTTCTTGTAGGCGTTTACGGTCTGCCCCAGCAGCATCACCTCGGTAATGCCCTTGTCCGCCGCCTTCTGGACTTCGGTCAGCACGTCGCCCATGTCCCGGTATTTTTCCGGCCCCCTAAGGTAGGGCACGATGCAGTAGCTGCACCGCTTGTTGCAGCCCCGCTGGATGGTGACGAAGGTGCTGAAATCGTGCTTGACCTTGGCGTAATCGCCCACGTAGTTCTGGGTGATGTCCTCGTCCAGGAACATGCGGTGGCGGCTCTTGTGCAGGGGGCTGTCGGAGTCGCCCAGCAGCAATTCCGGAATGTGGGTGTACTGGTCGGGACCCACCACGTAGTTTACCACCTTTAGACGCTTGAGAATTTCAGGGCCCCGGTTCTTGGCCATGCAACCGCAGACCACCACCTTCAAGTCGGGGTTCGCTTTTTTCAGCTTGCGGTACTTGCTGATGTTTGCGAAGGCGGTGTCTTCGGCCTTTTCCCGGACGGAGCAGGTGTTTACGATAATGAAGTCGGCTTCTTGAATGTCGCCGGTTTCCATGCAGCCTTCCATGTCCAGTTTCTGGGCGATGAGGGCGGAATCGTACTCGTTCATCTGACAGCCGTAGGTGGCCAAGTAATATTTCTTCATAGCTCCACTAAAGATAGAAAAATCAAGGGGAGTAGATAGCAGGTAGTGTATATTTTCGCTTAGGGTTCGCTCGTTTCGCTCTCTTTGATTTTTGAACACATTACCTTCAAAAGTTCATACAGAGCCTCGAAACTTTGGACGCTACATTCGGGGTGCAGGGGCAAGAGATTCTCCTTTTTACCGAAGCCGCAAAGCAGTGTGATGCAGTCCACGCCCGCGTTTCTTGCCGCCATGATGTCCGG
>JABUUR010000223.1 GCA_021443065.1 Fibrobacter sp. | reverse complement strand
GGTTGGTGTTCCGATGACAATGTTTTGTATATCAAGAACGGCGATGGAAACCTTGTCCCGCTCTCCAAGATTGTAGTAGTCGATTCAAGTAAAAATTACGCGCAACTTTCGCAAATTGTTTTCCGCGATGATATCACTGGGCACGCCGGTGGCGCAATTCCGGTCTTGACGCAACCCCAAGGGGAGGGTTCCGAGGGTTCCATCTATCTGTATCCGGAGTGTCTCGATCTCGGCAAAGATTTTCGCTTCGGCGGTATTTGGAATGGAAAATACTACTGGGCGATCTGTAAGGCCCCTGAAGGGCCGTGGGAAAGCGGCGACAAGGATCTCGGCGATGCCACCAAGGCGTGGGTCAATGAGGACTTCCAAAAGAAGCTCGTTGCCGGCGCAAATATCACAATCGATGCGCTGACCAACACCATCAGTGCAGTCATCCCCGCTGTAACGTATGAAGCTGGCGACGGTATCAATATTGAGATCAACACTATTGAATGTAAAGTAGATGACACGCTGAAGTTTGACGACGACGGAACGATGGGCGTAGATGCCTGGGAGCTGGTGGCCGGTGAACATATATCTATCGAAGCAGACGAAACACATAAATCTTATACGATTTCGGCCGACGGCGGAACTTCTGGAAAGAGTTATACGGGCGTTGACGGCGTGATTGTTGACAATACGGAAGATGAGATTTCTCTAGACTGGACCAAGGCTGCCAAGGCTTCGGACGTATCGGGCCTTGATGACCGTGTGGCCGCGGCTGAAACCCGATTAACTATCGACGAGGCCGAGCTCTCTCGGAAGGTAGACAAGATCGATGCACAGGAAAGTAATCCATTCGTATACGGGCGAATGAATACGGAAGCCGGGGGTACAGAAGGAAAGTTTACGATGTGCTCGACCAGCGCCTTAGCTTCAACGGTTGCCCAACGAAATGCAAAGGGACAGATATTCACAGCCGCCCCTGAAGCCGGGTTACACGCTGCCACAAAGGCGTATGTAGACAGCGGCGATTCTACTGCGGCTACTAAGGTCAAACAAGACCATACCGCCGTCGATCAAGAACTCGCCCTCATTCTCAAGGGCAACAACACCCCGGCCTCGGCCACAGCTCCGCAATATTTTAACACCGGCTTCCACGCTAATCCTTCTACTGGAATATTATCGGCTCCTAAGATCTCGGAAGGCGGAACACTATTGTCTGACAAGTATAAGGGCGTAGATGAGAAGTGCTTGAAGCTTTATGAGTCTCAAACCGCCGCCGACCCGTACGTGCAACACTCTTCTAACGGCTGGGATCAATACACCAGCTCTGGAGATATAGAAGGAGCAGAAGTAGACAGCATTATAGCGACTGATATCTATCCCAAGGGCGGGCAGAACTCGGCTATCAAGGTGCATACGACTAACGGCAACCTTCAGAACGGAGGAGGAAAGCCATTTATAACTAGTGAGAAGACGGACGAGAGTGGAAAGATTCAAGTGCTCGGCGTATGTGTGATGGACTCTATGGCCAGCTATAGCGCACTGGCGTCTAAGGATTCGAACACTCTCTACTTCATTCAAGATACCAGTGGCTATCACTTTGACGCGGAGGACTGATGCCAGTAAAGTTTCAACATCCTTCTCTCGGTGAAGTAGGCATCAACGCGGTGTATAGAGGCTCTATCCCTATGGTCGCTATCTACCGTGGGTCTACTTTGATATGGCAGAAGGCCTCGCCCTCGACCGAGTATATGAAATACTATGACGGGCGGAATTATACCAGTGTGGCCCACAGCCTTGTATGCTTTGAAGCGCAGGAGAGTTCATTCCAGTTTGTGTTAGATAAAGACTTGCGGCAACATCTCCCGGAAGGCGTCAAGGCTATGATGGGCCAGATTAAGGCCGAGAACCTTTACGACTATCTCAACCGGTGGGGCGGTACCGATACGTGCTCATACACCACCGGCGACCTCAGCAGTAATCGATACCTTGTGGAATTCTCTGCGCAGATGGAAGAACTTACCGCTATCTTCGAGGACGGCACAACTTCCAAAGTGTACCTATATAACATACCCCGCGTGTCCGACGCCAACATTCTAGTAGTCGTAGGGATGGACGATTCCAAGACTTCGAGTACGTATGCATACGGCGACACCAAGGAGTTGACGGGCGTATCGATGTATATGAACGCGGAAAGGCATCCTTCAGAAAACAACTTCTATAGAGGGTGTTACGCGTTCTCTCAAGGCCAGTGGCTCGCACTAGGTAATATTCAGCCCGCGATCGATAAGAATTATATCTTTGAAGGCGCAACTTCTGACCAGTGGGAACACGATAGAATGGCCGCCGAGGTAGAAGCCGATTGGAGTTTTAGTTATCAAAGCTATGACATCGACGCCAGCCTTACGAACGGTGAAGTATTTGTGCCTCTCTTTAGATATAACTACAACGCCCGCAGCCTATCGCTTCTTGAAGCCTTTTGCCCGGTTGGTGAAGCCGTTGGAAATCCTTGTTACATTTTGGAATTCTTCAAGAGTGATGGAAGCCCTTATGGGGTGGGTGAAGGGTTTGATATCAATGATTTCGATGTATCAAAGACTAAACTTGTCGGCTATAGTAACGGCTCCTGGAGTTACAGCGGCCACGATGTAGTCTGGATAGATTCTGTGGCGTATCGAAACTACCGCGTAGGCTTTGACACGCACAACTGCGACCTGCAACCCGGCCATCTTTATGGCATAGTTTATAAGAAGGGCTCTACCGCGGGCAAGCTGGCTATGAGCAAGATCTATAACGACGCTGAAGGCAACGCCGGGGTAAATGGAAAGATTTCCAGCGCACTATACAACTCTTTGAGTAGCGCCTTATATAATCAAACGATTGGCGCGTCTTCAAGTTCCTTCAGCTTTATCATCGGCGGCGGAGGCGGTCATTGTAGCCATATCGTCTATAGGCGAGTCAACGACCCCGCAGGCTCGTATGGAACCACCATCTATCCTTCAAGCATTTTATATTAACGGAGGCGCTATGCCAAATGTATCTATAAATTCTAAGCCACTTGTGCTCGGCAAGGGCGGCGTATCCCACGAGTATACGGCGGGCGACGGCATATCCATCGAGAACTATACAATCTCGGCAGATGATACGGTAGCCCGAATGATTAACGTAGCCACGGAAGCCGCCAACCGCGCCCAAGCCGATATGAATCTCGATGCACAGATTCAGACTAAGCAGAACATTCTGACAGCGGGCACAGGCATCAGCATTCAGAATGATGTCATCAGCGCGACAGGGGGCGGCAGTGTGACCCAACAATCCTTTGCACTCACTATGACGCCGTCTGTGACCGACATTGTGTTTCCGAACGTGATCACGGGCACGGGCAAATATACGTATAACGGCACGCTCATCTTCATATCCGGCAATATGCTTCTCACCAAGAACGTATCGACGATGAAGGTGCGCATTACCCAGGGACCGCAGCAGCACACGGCCAACGAAATGGGCCTTGCCTTGTATCGAGTTGATGAGAGTGCCCAAGGCATGGCGAATCATCGCATCATCAAGATCGCGCAAACAGATTCTTTTACTTGTGAAGCCTCGATGCCGATTGTGCCGATCACAAGCCTCTGGGATGTGAATGGAAACGCCGTAGACAGCCTTGTGCTTGATACGAATCATTACTACTACGCGATGATAATGATGCACGCGAATTGCAACGGCCTAGCGGTGCGCGGGCACGATTGTAGCAGTGTGTCGCAGCTCTGGCCATTTATCAACTGCATTGGAAAGGCGGAAGTCGACTACACGCTGCCAAGCGAGATTTATGTGGAAAACTTCGATCCTATCAGTTCCTATATTCTTGTAAGAAGTTAGCTGGCTGGAGGTTGTATGGCTACAGAACGTAAATTATCTCTGAGTGAAGTCGGAAAACTCGTCGCTGCTATAATGGTAGGCCTCGGAGTGGGCGGAGGCATCGTAGGCGTTGGCAGCTCCAAGGCTGGAACTGCTGAAGTGTCTGAAGAAACCTTAAAGTCTATGGACCGAACGCTTCAAACGCTTGACAGAATTTCGGAACGGCAGCTTGAATACGGCAAGAGCATCGCAAGGCTCGAAACGTCTACCGAGTTCATAATGGACGAGCTTAAAGGTATGCAATCACAAATCAAGAAGAATACCGAGCGTAACGAAACTATCATCAAGAACATTCACGAGCTTGAGCGAAAGATTCCATACGCCGTTTCATTCAAATAAGATGGATGACAATACTTATTTATTCTAGGAATTGGTTATGGAATGGATACCCTATTTGATGGATCTTGGAAAATTTCTTGGTTGGCCCGCAGTCGTTGTCGCCGTGATTTTGATTTTCGTTATTCGCGATTTGACCAAGCGTGTCTCATCGCTCGAAACTGAAAAGAAGGCGCTCTCCGATTCGCTGGCCGCCACCAAGAAAGAACTTGAAGCGAAATTTGAAAGCGAGACGTGTTCCGTTACGGATACCATCACCAAGCGGATGGACGAGGCACTTTCTAAAGTGGCCGCACGGCTCGAAAAACTCGAAAGCGCCGACGTTTCAATTAAAAGCGAATTCAAGGAAGAATTAAGCAAGATCTATGAGAAGATCAATGCTATGTCCGAGAATATAGCGGTCCTGAAAGACCGCAGCGATCGCAAAGAGAAAAAAGAAGGAAACCGATGAGGACTAGTGCTTATGAATGCCGTTTATTCTTATTCATTCG